>JBDGXT010000108.1:0-6313 GCA_039584455.1 Gemmatimonadota bacterium | reverse complement strand
CTCGAAGAACGGATACGCCTTGGCGTCGTCGCCCTCATGCACACCGA
Source organism: Gemmatimonadota bacterium (assembly GCA_039584455.1). Classification (GTDB taxonomy): domain Bacteria; phylum Gemmatimonadota; class Gemmatimonadetes; order Gemmatimonadales; family GWC2-71-9; genus WVYX01. The sequence continues at coordinate 6,266 of JBDGXT010000108.1, read as the reverse complement.
GCACCAGCTCCTTGGGAAGCCGTACCGGGCTCCAGGTCGACCACGGGAAGAAGACCACGTCGTTGAACGGGTCGTCGTAGTTGCCGTACGGGTAGACGCCGTAGTTGATGTCGTGGCCGGTATTGGTGGTCAGGACCGTGGTGAGCGAATGCGTGCGGCGCCAGTGCCCGCAGTTGGCGCCGAGCAGCATCTGGTTCCACAGGCTCTCGGTCTGCCGGTCGAACATGATGAGGTTGTTTTCGTAGAGCAGGCCCGACACGCCGAAGCTCTTGACCTCACCGTCGATCACGGGATCGAATACGATGCCGGAGCCGGTGAGGGGGCAGTAGGTCACCACGATGGGCTCGCCGCCCAGCGTGTCGTTCACGATCTCGTGGCGCCACAGGATGAATAGGGGATAGGCCCGGGCCTTGCCGTTGATCTCCACGCCGAGCACGCGGTCGTCGTCGTTCATGAAGAGCGCGTCCTGATTGCGCTCGAGTTCAGGGACGTTGAGCGCGGGGATGCCGTCGCGGCCGGGGCCCCCATCGAAGATCGCGGCGTTGGCGATGTTGCAGGTGAAGTCGAACGCGGGGCTACCGAACGCTCCCTCGATCGTGTCGTCACACGCGCTCAGCGTCAGCGCCGCCGCCCCGGCGGCGAGGCCGTAGACGATCCGTCTCGTGATCGGGTTCGTAGGGCACGTGCTGAGCATTGCACCATCGAGAACCGCCCCTCCGGCCGGAGGGTTCCCGCTGCCGGAGGACCTCCCGAAGAACCTCGGCTTGCCCACGCGGGACACGGTGGAAGATCCGACCGCAACCAACCCGCCGGACCGGTGTACGAGGCACAGGCGATGGTAGGGTGAGGATTCTCGTCGCCCTCGTACCGGGCCCACGGTGGGCGAGAGGCGGTGCGGCGGGTGGTGAGCGCCGCACTCCTTCCATCGCCTCTTTGTTCGTCAGCTGCCGCTGCCGACCCTCGCGACCGTGTCCCCCTCGATGTCGATCCCGAGCCGCTTGCCATCGAGCGACATGACGTCGTACTCCCGCAGCAGGTACAGCGCCACGAACGCGGCGAGCACCGGGACCCCGGCGAGAAACAGATGCTGTGGCCGCTCATTGAGGTAGAGCCCCCACGGGTCGAGCAGTTGCTTCCAGGTAGCGACCACCGAGATCGTGTGGAGCCCGAGTCCCAGCCCGTACGACCAACGCCGCCACAGTCCCACGAGGATCGCTACCGAGAGCACGGCCTCGAGACCACCAATGATGTAGGGCAGTGACGCCCCGATGGGGATTTGGTAGAACCGATCCCAGATGGACACCGTGGTCTGCGGGATGAAGAACTTCTCCAGCGCCCACAGTAGCAGGAACCCGCCGAGGGAGATGCGGAGAATCGCCAGCGCTACGGCCAGGCGTCGCGGGGAAGAAGAGGTGTCGTTCATTGGCCGGTGCTCCTCGAGCCACGGGAGGTGGGCTAACGGACGATGCGGGTCTCCGGCTTGAAGACCGCCCAGGCGAACCAGAAGTGGTTGCCGTACGGAACCGGCTCAAGTTGCCTCCCTTTCAGCTCGCCGTCCACTGCCCGGCCCAGGATGTCCCACGTGGAGTTCGTCTCGCGGTCCCGGAACGCGCCGTCGCCGGCGGGCTCGAAGGTGAGGGTGCGCGAGCCAACCGACCGGCTGTAGACACCGCTCGCACCTACGTCACGTCCCTGCTCGATCCTGCGGCTGTCCACCGAGCTGGCCATTCCGGGCGTCCAGAGCACCACCAGCGCCGTTCCGTCGATCTCGTCGTTCACGGCGCGCTTCTCCTCGAGGGACGAGAACGGATAGGCCACGGTTGCCTCGCCGAGCGTGACCGCCACTACGCGCTCCATGGCGGGGAGGCGGTCGTCGGGCGGGGGACGAAAGAACCGGCGCCAGGGATTATTGCCGAGGTCGTCGTAGCGCTCGTACGGGTTCTCCCCGTACGGGCGGTTGAAGCCCGTCTCGCGGGAGAGCACCTGCCCGTCGGGGTGCGCTTCCTTGAACGTCTCCCAGCTGACCAGTGGCGCGCTGATGAAGACGAGCTGCCGGCCGGCGTAGTCGCCCACGATCCCCTCGCCGGTTGCCTGCTGCCACCACGTCTCTGTTTGACGGTCGTACATGACCAGGTCGGAGTGCCGCAGCCGTCCGGTGGTACCGAAGTCCAGCACGCGACCATCGAACCGGCGGTCGAAGGCCAGGGCGGTGTTGCAGAGGGGACAGTAAGTGATCGAGACCGGTGTCTCGCCCACCTCGTCATTCACGATCTCGTGCCAGATGAGGATCTGGAGCGGATATGCCTTGGCGTCACGACCGATCGCGATGATCACGACCGGTTCCCGGTCGGCGAGCCAGCGGTCGGCATCGTGCACGGTGACGAACTCGGGGCGATCGATTGCCGGGATGCCGTCCTTGGGCGGCCCGCCCGAGACAATCTCCTCCAACGGCACCGTGTGCTTCGAGAAGTCAGTGCTCCAATCGCCGCTGAACTGGGCGTGCGCGGAGGTCGTCGCGACGAGGGAGGCGCCGAGGAGCAGTGGGAGCGAGCGTTTGCGAGTAGCAGACATGAGACCGAAGCCAGGGAGCGTACGCCTTGGGGAACCGTTCAGTGTAGAGCGAGGTTCCGCGGCCCTCGGCTACTGCTCAGGTTTTTGCTCGATGGGATCCACGAGGCTGATCAGGGTGTGCCCCGACTTCGGAGTGGGCGGGCTCTGCACGGTCATGATCAGCACCTCGCCCGACTCCCGGATGGCGAACATGGGAATCGCGGTCTCCCCGTACAGCTTCTTGAAAGCCTCGAAGTCGAACTCGTCGGTGAGGCGGTTGACCTTGATGACCGCACCGGAGCGGACGCGGCCGAGTAGGTGTTCGTGGGTGGCGTCGGGGCGAAACAGGAAACGACCGCGCAGATGCTGTGGGATACCGCCCGTCTTCGTGTCCTGATCCCGGGGTGGGAGCTGGAAGGTGTGGGAGCTGTCGAAGATCTCTCCGAAGTGCAGCGCCGAGAGGGCGTTCACCTCGTCGTTGGGTGTGAGAGCCAGGAGCCGTCCGATGCCGTCGAGCTCGAGCTCGAGCTGCTCCAGCGCCTGCTCCGTGAGCACGTTGGTGTAGTGGGTCTTCAAGCCCTCGCGGCGCGCAGCCGACACGTTGCCCCAGTTGGAGTCCGCGAGGATCAGCCGCACACCCTGGTCCTGGAGCGCCTTGGCCATCTCGCGCACCCAGGACGCCGCCCCGACGATCAACAAGCCTTGCGGGTTGGGAGTGGCCACTCCGAGGCGCCGTGCCAGAAACGGTGTCACGATGCCGTAGGTCGCCACCGTTCCGACGATGACCAGGAACATGAGCGGGACGAGCCTCGCGGCAGAGCTATCGCCGTGCTGCACCAGCTCCAACGCAAACACCGACACGACGGCGGCCGCCACGATCCCGCGCGGGGCAATGAAGCCGAGGAACACCCGCTCGCGCCAATTGAACTTGGACCTCCAGGTGGACAGGGCGATGGCCGCCGGCCGCACGACGAAGATCAGTGCGCCGAGGAAGGCGAGGCTTGCTGCGCTGGTGTAGTCGGGATCGCGCAGCGGCAGCCGGGCGGCCAGGATGATGAACAGCACCGAGATGAGCAGGACCCGCAGGTTCTCCTTGAACTCCACGATGTGCCGCACCGTCACGAACTGCTGGCTGGCGAGCGCCGCTCCCATGATGGTGACGGCGAGCAAGCCCGATTCCTCCTGGAACTGATTGGAGATCGCGAACACCAGGATCACGACGCTCAGCGCCATTGGGCTCTGGAGGTAGTCGGGGATCCAGTACTGCCTGAGGAGCACGACGACGAGCGCGGCTCCGGCAAGGCCGAGGAGCGTTCCGGTCGCCGCCGCCTTGAGCATGCCGAGGCCCGCGACCACCACACCCTGCTCGAACCCCCCGGCCAGGATCGCCTCGAACATCAGGACCCCCAGAATGGCGCCGATGGGATCGTTCACGATCCCCTCCCACTTGACCGCCGATCCCACACGCACGTCGGGCCGGATGTGCCGCAGCAGTGGGATGATCACCGTCGGGCCGGTGACGACCAGGACCGCGCCGAACAGGATTGCGACCTCGAGGTCGAGCCCGAGCAGCGCGTACGCGAGCCCGGACGAGAGGATCCATGTGACCGGTACGCCCACGATGATGAGGTTGCGTACCACACGGCCGATCTCGCGCAGCTCGGCGATATCGAGGCTCAAGCCTCCCTCGAACAGGATCACCGCCACCGAGAGCGAGACGATCGGGAACAGCAGATCGCCCAGCAGTGCGTCAGGGTCGATGAAGCCGGTGACCGGGCCCGCCACGAACCCGACCAACAGCAGGATCAAGATGGCGGGGAGCTTGAGGCGCCACGCGAGCCACTGCGAACCGACGCCCAGGACGACGATGGCGGCGAGGCCGACGAGCAGTCCTTCCATGGTCAGCTCCCCCGGTGGCGGGCGAGGGTGAGGCGGCCCAGCGGCAGCCACGCGATGCGACGCTGCTGTGCGAGGGCGCCGCCGCCCACGCTCAGGATCCCTGCGCCGAACAACACGGCGACGCCGGTCGGCGAGGCGGTGTTCCCGATGAGCGCTGCGGCAGCCAGCAACAGCACGGCGGCGCCCAGCGCGCACTCCAGGAGCGCGCCTCTTGAGGGCGCGAGGCGATATGCCCCCGAGCGCCAGGAGCCGTCCCGTCTCGATTCGAGGTGGTATTTCGGCGTGCGGCGAAAAGGCGTGTCACGCCGGACGAGGCCACGATAGACCGCCATCGCCTGGCCCAGGGAGATGCCTGCACCCAGCACCATGATGGCGGGCACCAGCGGGAGGCGGCGCCACCACCGGTCGGGATCGCGCACTCGGGCGGCCACGCCGTAGAACGTGGCGAGGGCGATGCCGGCGAAGCCGAGCAGCGCGCCGTCCGCGGCGAGCACCAAGTTCTTGTGCAGCGGCTCGACTAGCCATCCGGCAGCGAGGCTCACGACGGCGAGCACGACGAGCACCGGGTATGCGGCGAGGCTCCCGGTGAGCTGGAAGAAGGCCTCGGCCTTCGCGCGGCGCGTGATGTCGGCACGCAGAACCGCGGGGAGCAGCTTGCGTGCGGTCTGCACGCCGCCCTGTGCCCAGCGCTCCTGCTGCAGGCGGTAGGCAGCTACCTCTACGGGCAACTCGGCCGGCACGGCCACGTCGTCGCGGTACACGAAGCGCCAGCCCGCGAGCTGTGCGCGGTAGGAGAGATCGAGGTCCTCGGTCAGCGTATCGGCACGCCATCCTCCGGCGTCCTCGATCGCCTCGCGACGCCACACGCCGGCGGTCCCGTTGAAGTTGAAGAAGCAGCCGGTGGCGGCCCGCACGCCGTGCTCCACCGCGAAGTGGGCGTCGAGCTGCAACGCCTGTGCTCGGGTGAGCAGCGAGGACTGGGCGTTCAGATGCGCCCAGCGTGTTTGGACCATCCCGACCGTCGGATCCTCGAACTCGCCCACGGTGCGCAGCAGGAAATCACGCGTGGGTACGAAGTCGGCGTCGAAGATCGCGACGAGCTCTCCCCAGGCATCCTTCAGGCCCGCCGCGAGCGCTCCGGCCTTGTAGCCCGCGCGGTCACCGCGGCGCACGTGCTTCGCGCGCACACCGCGGCGCTGGAGCTCGGCCACGGCCTGTCTCACGACCTGGCTCGTCTCGTCGGTGGAGTCGTCCAGCACCTGGATTTCCAGGAGCTCGCGCGGGTAGTCGATGGCGCCCGCTGCGCGGATCACACGCCTCGCGACGTACCGCTCGTTGTAGAGCGGCAGTTGGACCGTGACGCGGGGCAGGGTGCGGGACGAGCGTGTCGTCGGGCGCGAACGTGACCGGACGTGGCGCACGTACCCTACGCCGAGCCACAGGCGGTGCAGCCCGTACAGCGCGAGGACCAGCGACGCCGCAAAGTGCAGTGCCAGGAGGACGGCGGTCATCGCTTCGGGTCAGAATGCCTTCGCGAGGGAGCTGCCGCCGTCCACCACGAAGATCGCCCCGGTGATCCAGGAGCCACCTGGCCCGGCGAGGTACACCGCCATGTTCGCGACGTCCTCCGGCGTGCCCAGGGTGCCGAGCGGGATGAAGCGCGAGAGCCCCTCCTCGATCGCAACCCCACCGACGGCGAAGGCCTTACTCGCCCCCTCGGTGGGAATCGGCCCGGGCGCGATCACGTTCACGGTGATCTGGTCCTTTGCCCACTCCAGGGCGAGGGTCTTGGTCAGCGCGTCGATCCCGGCCTTGGC
>JBDGXT010000385.1:0-2286 GCA_039584455.1 Gemmatimonadota bacterium | reverse complement strand
TGGGTGTGGAGGTGGACGAAGGTCATTGGTGGGAGCTCCAGCCGAGAAGCTTATCCAGGCGTTCTCGCGTTGTCAAAACTGACTTGGCCTGCGTATGTTCCTCTGACGTTGGGGGTTATGCGCCCCCGAAAACACGGGAAAATCCGGGCCGTTTGGGGCCGAATCCCGCCCCGGAGCGGCTCGTGAGGAGGACTTCTTGAGGTTTCGCAATTTGCTGGGGCTCGCCGGGCTGACGCTCGCCGGAGCCTGCGGTGGGAGCGGTCTTCCCACCCCCGCCGCGCTCGCCGCCGTTTCCGCCACCGATGGCCAGACCGGCTTTGCCGGCGCGCGGCTGCCTCAGCCGCTCGCCGTCACGGGTGGACGGTGACGTCGGGCACCGGGGCAGCACTGTCGGATGCGGTGACCATCTCCGATGGGAACGGCCGGGCGGAGGTCGCGGTCACCCTGGGCGGCACGGCCGGCAGCTACGCCGTGGAGGCGGCGCTGGTGGTGAAGTCGTCCGTCGCGGTCTCCTTCGCGATGACCGCGGTGGCGCCGCCCCAGATGAGCGGTCTCAATCCTGGGTCGTTCACCGGTGGCGATACGGTGACCATTCAGGGCACGGACCTGGCCGACACCCTACTGGTCGAGATCGGCGGCACGCTCGCGCGCGTGCTGTCGGCCTCCGGGACGACGAACGTCACCGTGGCGCTGAAGTACGCCGCGGCAACGCTAGACGAGACCTCGGGCACGTATCTGGCGCAGAGCGACCCGCTGCGGCTGGAGGCCGGAGAGTACGCGTCGTTCGACCCGGCGACGCTCGACAACTGTGCGGTCTTCCCCGACGCGGACGCGAGCGGTGCCCTCTACCTGCTGGCCCCCCAGTCGGTGACACCGGTGGCGGACCTGCAGACCGGCTACCGCCTGGTGGGCGACCCCCTGACGCCGGTGAGTCCCGCTACTGAGCGACCGCGAGCGGCGCTGCCCGCGCACCTGCGGTTCCACGACTGGCTGCGGCAGTACGAGAGCGAGACCGCGCAACTCCCCCGGCCGCCACTCGAGCCCCAGTTCCTCGCGCCGGCCGCCGCGGCGTCCGGCATCGACGTGGGTGACCGGGGGAGCTTCAGGGTGTGCAACGACGCCGCGTCGTGCGCCGACCCGGACAGCTATGAGACCGTGAGGGCGGTGGCCCGCTACGTGGGCCAGCACGTCGTTATCTACGAGGACGAGAACGCCCCCGCCAAGCTGTCGGACCAGGAAGCGCAGGCCCTGGGGAGCCTGTTCGACGACGAGCTGTACGCGGTGGCCACCAACGCGTTCGGCTCCGAGCCGGACGTGGATCAGAACGGGGTGGTGTTTGCCCTGATGACTCCGGTGGTGAACCGGCTGACCGACTCGGCCGAATGCCATGACGGCGTGATCACGGGCTTCTTCTGGTCCCCCGACGTGAATCCCGCGTTCGCCGGCGACAGCCGGTCCAACCAGACAGAGATCATCTACTCGCTGGTGGCCGACCCCGACGGCACCGTGTCGTGCGAGCTGAGCAAGAGCTCGCTCAACCGTGTCGCGCCGGTCACGTTCTCGCACGAGATGCAGCACATGATCGGCTACACGCAGCGCGTACTGGTGCGGGGTGGGGACACGGAGATCCTCTGGCTCAACGAGGGCCTGTCCCATCTGTCCGAGGAGTTGGCAGCGCTGCACTTCGAGACGATGGGTGACCAGCAGCGCTTCAGCGAGTTCGCGATCGGCAACCTGCTCGACGGCTACCTCTACCTGCAGGAGCCGGGCAGCAACTTTGTCCTGTGGACGACCAACACGGGCACGCTGGCGGAGCGGGGCGCCCCCTGGCTGTTCCTGCGCTGGTTCGTGGATCAGTTCGGCGACGCGGCCATCCGCCGTCTGGTGGAGACGACGCTCAGGGGTGCCGAGAACCTGGAGGCGGTCTCCGGTGAGCCGTTCTCGCGGCTGCTGTCGGAGTGGTTCCTCGCCAACTACGTGTCAGATCTGCCGGGGTTCACGGCGCCGTCGAGGCTGCGGTACAGCACGTGGACGTTCCGGACCACCTTCGATGCCCTCCACCAGTCGGACCCGACGCGGTTCCCCGACCCCTATCCGCTGAACCCCACGCAGTTCACCGGCGGCGCGTTCAACGTGACCGGCACATTGCGCTCCGGCTCGGGGGACTTCTACCTCATCGAGCAGCTTGCCAGTCAGCGCGGCTTCACGGTGAGCTTCGAGAATCCGGCGGGCGGGCCGGTGAGTGGGACCGTCACCCCGCGGCTCGAGGTGGTCCGGATCCGGTAG
>JBDGXT010000107.1:0-10913 GCA_039584455.1 Gemmatimonadota bacterium | reverse complement strand
CACCTCTCTGCCCTCGCGCGCGAGGATCTCGGTAAGCCGTCCCGTCACCTCCGGCCGCACTTCGATCGACTGCACGGCCTCGATCTCGCCCGTCGCGTAGATGGCGTCCACGACCGTATCAGTGATGGCGGCCGTGACCTCGACGGGCATGGGGGGCCGGCCACCGCCTGCCCCCGCGCCGCCGGCCTGTCCCTCACTGCAGGCGGCCGCCGATGCCGCAGCGAGCGCGGCCGCTAGGATGTGTCTTGCGTTCACGATTGTCACTTTCCGTAGATCCTCCGTCCGAGCAGGGCCTCCAGCCCCGCCAGCGCCAGACGCTCTGCCTGGCGCGCCTGCACCAGACCCGCCTCGGCCTCCACCATGGAGACCTGTGACGACAGCAAGTCCAGAATCGTCGTCGCACCGGCCCGATAGCGTTGCTCCTGCACCCGCAGGTTCTCGCGCGCCACCACCACCGCTTCCTGCGCCAGCTGCGCGCTCGCCCTGGCGGTGGTGAACACCTCATACGCCTCGATCACGTCGCGCCGCACGGCACGCTCGGTGTCGTCGCGCAACACGCGCGCCACCTCCCGGCGGGTCTTGGCCAACGACAGTTGAATCTCGCGCTGGGCGTTGTTCCAGATGGGAAAGCTCACCTGCAGGCCGTACAGCCAGCGACGCGTCTCGTCGGGCAGGAAGATCTCGTCGCCGAACGCCTGCCAGCTGGCGAACAGATCCACCCGCGGCAGGTAGCCACCCAACGCCGACTTGTAGGCGCTCTCGGCCGCCCGGGCATCGGCCTGCGCACCCATGAACCGGGGTCCCTCGTTCAGCGCCTCCGCAACGGCCTGCTGCTCGGTGACCGGAAGGGGCCCCTCGGGCAGCTTCGCGAGGGGGGCGGCATCCACGGGCACGGCCACGCCGATGCGACGCCCCAGTTGGATGCGGGCCACGCGCAGCAGGGCGCGCTGCTGCAACAGGTCGACCTGCGCCCGGGTGAGCTCCAGCAAGAGCTGCAGCGAGTCGGTCTGCACCGCCGCGCCACTCACCACCCGCGCTCGCGCGACGGCAAGCTGTTCCTGCGCGCGGCGCACCCGCTCCTCGGCCACCCGCGTGAGCTCTCGCTGCGCCAGCACGTCGTAGTAGTCGGACTCGGTGAGCAGCGCCGTCTGGAACTTGGCCTCGATCTCGTTCGCTTCGGCCCCCGCCACCCCGGCACCCGTCGCTCCGACATCGAAGACCTTCGAGAAGCCGCTGAACAGGTTGAGGCGAAGGTCTGCCTGGGCCTGGGTGATCTTGTTCGTGAGGCCACCGGTCCCGATGTTGAAGAAGTCCACGTTCGAGTGGGTCCGGGTCAGCTGCAGCGTCACTGCGGGAACAATGAACACGGTGTACGCCGCCCGTTGCTGCCACTTGGCGTCCACGATGCCCCGCATGGCGGCCATGTAGTTCGGATCCACGCGGGCGGCACGCTCGAGCGCTTCCTCGAGCGTCACCGTCATCACGCTGTCCGGTACCCCCTGGACGGTGGCACCGCCGGTACCGATGAGCAGCGCAGCGGCAAGAGCGAGCATCATCGCGCCTCCACCGGCTCGAGGGCCGGCGCGCCACGCCGGAACGGGAACCGGATCCCGTCCAGCAGCACGTAGACCACGGGCACCAGGAAGATGGTGAGCAGCGTCGAGAACAGCAGTCCGCCGACGATGGCGTAGCCCAACGGCCGCCGGCTGGCCGCCCCGGCCCCGAGACTCAGCGCAATCGGCATCGTCGCCATGATCGTGGCCATCGAGGTCATCACGATCGGCCGCAGCCGGATGCGCCCCGCCTCGAGCATGGCCTCCAGCGCGGTCATTCCCCGGGCCTTCAATTGGTTGGCGTACTCCACCAACAAGATGGAGTTCTTCGTCACCAGCCCTATGAGTAGGATCATCCCAATCTGGCTGAAGAGGTTGAGCGTCGATCCCGCCGCCAGGAGCGTAATCAGGGCGCCCGTCACCGCGAGCGGCACGGAGAGCAACACCGTAAAGGGGTGCACCATGGACTCGAACTGCGCGGCCAGCACCATGTAGACCACCACGAGCGCCAGCAGGAACGCGAAATAGAGCGCCGTCCCGCTCTCCTCGAGCTCGCGGGTCTCACCGGCGAGCGCGACGCTGCTCCCCCGAGGCAGCACCTCCGCAGCAGCCACGTTGAGCGAGTCAAGCGCTTCCCCCAGTGTAAAACCCGGCGCCAGGTTACCCGACAGGGTATAGGAGCGTACCCGGCCGAAGTGGTTCAGCTGTCGCGGCCCCACACCCTCCTCCACGATCGCCACAGCGTCCAGCTGGATCAGCGCACCGTTTCGTCCCCGCACGTAGAGGCCGGTCATGTCGCTCGGGGTGGCCCGCTCGCTCGGCTGGAGCTGCGCGATCACGTCGTACAGCTTGTTGGCCCGCGTGAACGTGCTGATGCGCTGCCCGCCCAGCATGGTTTGCAGGGTAGTGGAAACATCGCGGATCGGTACGCCCAGGTCCTCCGCACGGTCTCGGTCGTAGCGGACCACCAGCTCCGGCTTGTTCACACGGAGATCGGTATCCACGTTGATCAACCCGTTGATCTGCCGCGCCCGGGGCACGAAACGCGCCATACCCGCCGCCAGGGAATCGAAGTCGGGGTGCCGCACCACGAACTGCACCGGGCTGCCGAACCCGAAGGCCGGTGGCTGGTTGGCGAAGGCGAAAACGCCGGGAAGGCCGAACAGCTGCGGTTGCACCTCACCGATGACCTCCTGCACCGAGCGATCGCGCTCCTCCCACTCCGCCAGCCGCACGAACCCGATTCCGCTGTTCACCCGCCCACCCCAACCCACGATGCTGAAATACGCGTCGATATCCTCGGTGTTGGCCAGGATTGCCTCGATCCGCTGCTGGTAGCCATCGGTGTAGCCCAGCGATGCCCCCTCCGGGGCCACGGTGATCGTGATGAAGAAGCCACGGTCCTCGGGCGGCACGAACTCGCGCTTGAGTGCCCGGAACACACCGAAGGCGATGACCACCGACGCCGCCGCCCCGCCAATCACCAGCCAGCGGCGCCGCATGGACCACGTCAGGGCACGCTGGTAGTAGTCGGCAATGGTGAGAAACGTCCGCTCGAATGCCTGGAAGATCCGCCCATGCGTCTTGGGCACCTTGAGAACCTTGGCGCACAGCATCGGGGAGAGCGTGAGCGCCACCCAGCTCGAGATGACCACGGCCACCGCCAGGGTGATACCGAACTCGTTGAACAGCCGGCCCGTCGTCCCCTGCAGGAACGCCAGCGGCGAGAACACGGCCACCAGCGCCACCGTCGTGGCAATCACGGCGAAGGCGATCTCGCTCGTGCCCTTCCTGGCGGCATCGACCGGGGTCTCGCCCAACTCCTCCTGGTGCCGGTACGCGTTCTCCATCACGATGATCGCGTCGTCCACCACGATGCCGATGGCGAGAATGAGCGCCAGCAGCGTGAAGTTGTTGATGGTGAAGCCGAGGAAGTACATCACGCCGAAGGCCGCCACGATCGAGACCGGGATCGCGAGACCCGGAATCACGGTCGCTCGCGGATTGCGCAGGAAGATGAAGATGATGATGACGACCAGGATACCGGCCAGGATGAGTGTCTCTTCGGCCTCCTGAATCGAGCGCCGTACGAACAGGGCACCGTCATACGCGAGGTCGATGTTGACCCCGGGCGGGAGCGCCTCCTGGATGTTGGGCAACTCCGCCACGATGGCGTCCGACACCTCGATCAGATTGGACTTCGACTGCCGGACCACGCCGATCGCCACCGCCGAGATGCCCTTATAGCGCAGCGTGGCGCGGTCGTTCTCGGGCCCCAGCTCCACCCGCGCCAGGTCCTTGAGCTTGACGAGCTGCCCGTTCTGGTTCGCCACCGTGAGGTCACCGAATTCATCGGGCGTCTTGAGCTCGCCCATCGACCGGACCGTGAACTCGCGTCGGGCCGACTCGATGCGTCCCGCGGGAATCTCCACATTGCGGCTCCGCACGGCCGCCTGGACGTCCTGGACCGTGAGGTCGTGGGCAGCGAGGGCGGTCGGCGAGAGCCAGATGCGCATCGAGTAACGCCGCTCGCCGAAGATCATGGCGCGCCCCACGCCGGGCAGCGATTGCAGCCGGGTCTTCACCTCCCGATCGGCGACGTCCGACAATTGCAGCAGGTCGTAGTTGTCGCCCGAGAGTGCCAGCCAGAAGAACGGCTGCGCGTCGGCATCCTGCTTGGTGACCACCGGCTCCTCGATGTCCTGCGGCAGCCGCCCGCGCACGCGGGAGACCTTGTCGCGCACGTCTTGCGCCGCGGTCTCGAGATCGCGGTCGAGCGTGAACTCCAGCGTGATGTTGGAGAACTGCTCCACGCTCGAGCTGGTCAGCGTGCGGAGACCGGGAATCGTGCTGAGCTCCTCCTCCAGGATGTCGGTCACCGTGGACTCGATGACGCGCGGGTTGGCACCCCGCAGGAACGTCGAGACCGACACGATGGGGGAGTCGATGTCCGGGTACTCGCGCACCGGAAGTCGCAGGAACCCGATCGCCCCGAAAAGGACGAGGGCGGGCGCTCACCATGCTGGTGAGCACGGGCCGACGGATGGCCGTGTCAGAGAGCTTCACGGGAGGCTGCCTCCAACGGGATCAGCGGGAAACTCGCAATCTTAACCGGGTGGGCGGTGTTGGTCACCCCCGCCCCTGAGGGCCCGGCAATGTAGTAAGACGGCGCAGGCGTCCCGGGGGTTCCCGGGAAGTTGGCTCGCAGCGTCGACAGGGTGGGCCGAAGGCTCTTGGAAGGCGCCGTTATGCGAAATCGCCCAGGAGCTGGACCTCCCCGAGTCCACGGTGCGGTACTACCGCGATGCGTTCCCCGAGCACATCGCCACGGTGGGCACCGGCCGGAGGCGTCGCTACCCGGGTGAAGCCATTGCGGTACTGCGATCCATCGCCGGCGGGTACGCCAAGGGTCAGAGCCGCGACGAGATCGAGGCGGAGCTGTTCGGCGGTCCACCGCCCATGCGGGCACGGCCCAAGCCGCGCGCCGCGCCCCAGGAGACCGACGAACTCCTCGCCACCATCCTGGACGGCGAGCGAGAGCGCCGCGAGGCGATGTGGCAGATCGCCCGGGAGATCGTGCGGCTGGGAGAGGCCATCGAGCGCCAACAGGTGGTCCTGGGCGAGATCACCGAGCAGCTGACGGCCCAGGCCAATCGCACCCTCCCCCCCGGCTCACCCCAGGACGAGGACGCGGCACCTGACGAAGCGCAGGTTCCCGCGGGCACGGCGGAGACGGCTGCTGAGCTCGATACGGGGCCGGCGCCGCCGCCGTCAAACTCCATGGACCAGCTCGAGCAGGAACTCCGGGCGCTGCAGGAGGAGCTCGCCAACGAACGGGAGCTGGTGGAGCGGCTGCGCAGGTCGAAGCTGGACATCGAGCGGCGGGCGGCCGAGGCGGAGTCCCGGCTCGGCGACCGGCGTGGGAGCGGGGAGGGAGGGCCGCGCTCGATGTTCTCCCGGCTGCTCTCCCGCGAAGAGGAGGGGGACGCCTAGTCGGCGCCGCCCCCGGGTCGAGTGGGTCGGGACCGGGATGACGGAATCCGTCGCATGGTGCGCCGCCAGCTGGCGGCCCGCGACATCAGCGACCGCCGCGTGCTCGCGGCCATGGCATCGGTCCCCCGCTCCGCTTTCGTCCCGCCCCACCTGCGTGACCAGGCCCACGCCGACACCCCACTACCCGTAGGATACGACCAGACCATCTCCCAGCCCTACATCGTGGCGCTCATGACGCAGGAAGCCCGGGTCGATCGCCACTCCCAGGTGCTGGATGTCGGCACCGGCACCGGCTATCAGGCGGCAGTTCTGGCCAGGCTGGCGCGGCACGTGTGGACCATCGAGCGGATCGAGCCGCTGTCCCGTGAGGCGGCGGAGCGGCTGGGGCGCCTGGGCTACGACAACGTCTCGGTGGTCGTGGGCGACGGAGCGCTGGGCTACCCTGCCGGCGCTCCCTACGACGCCATCGTCGTGGCAGCCGCCTCGCCGCACCCGCCGGCTCCGCTGCTGGAGCAGCTTGCCGTGGGCGGCCGCCTGGTGATTCCCCTCGGTGATCGGGCCTTGCAGGACCTCACCATCGTGGAGCGCACGACTGCCGGGTTCCGTGAGCGCACCGCCGGCGCGTGCCGGTTCGTCCCGCTGTTGTCCTCCGAGGCGTTCGGAGAGCGCTTCTGACGCAGCAGCATCTGCTCGGCGCGCACGTCTCCACTGCGGGCGGCGTCTCGACCGCACCGGCCCGCGGCACGGACATCGGTGCCACCGCCATCCAGGTCTTCACCAAGACCCCCAACCGATGGCGGGAGCCCGTGATCGACGACGGCGAGGTCGCCCGCTTTCGCGTCGAACTGGAGCGCTCCGCGATTCGCGCCGTGGTGTCACACGACTCGTACCTCATCAATCTCGCCTCACCCGACCGTGCGCTGCGCGCACGCTCGATCGCCTGCTTCAAGGGCGAGCTGGATCGCTGTCGACGGCTGGGCATCCCGTGGGTGGTCACCCACCCCGGCAATTACTTGGACGACCGCGAGTCGGGTCTCCAGCGCAACGTCCGCGCCTACGACGAGTGCCTGGCGGAGGTATCGGGACCGATGGTGCTCATTGAGACGACTGCCGGAGCGGGAACGGCACTGGGGAGCACGTTCGAGGAGCTGGCCGCTCTACGGCGCGGCGTGCCACGTCAGAACCGTCGCCGCATCGGGTTCTGCGCCGACACCTGCCATCTCTTCGCGGCGGGATACGACCTGGTGGAGGATTGGGACGGGGTGTGGAACCGGTGGGAAAAGGTCGTGGGCCTGGAGCATCTCCGTTGTGTCCACCTCAACGACTCGAAGATGCCGTTCGGCTCACGCCGGGATCGCCATGCCTGGATCGGGGAAGGCGAGATGGGCCCGGAGCCATTCCGCCGCGTGATGCGGGACCCGCGGTTCCGCGAGGTCACCAAGATCCTCGAGACCCCGAAGGGGGACGACCCGGTGAGACACGACCGCCGCATGTTACGGCGGCTCAGGGCATACGGGCGCGGCTAGGGCCGCTCCCACTTGTCTCCGTTGAAGAACTCCGTGAACTCCCCCATCCGCCCCTGATCCGTCTGGTCGATGGTGAGGGGCGTAATGGTGATGTAGCCCTCCTCGAAGGCATGCAGGTCGGTTCCCTCCACGTCCTCCAGCGCCGGCGACCAGGTGCTCCAGAAGTAGTCCTGTCCGCGCGGCGAGATCCGACCGTCGAAGCCGTCCGTTCCTCCTTGCAAGCTCTGGCGGACGACCCGCACGCCCTTGATCGGCTTCGAGCTGTTCGCCGGGACGTTGACGTTGAGGTACAGCTCCGGCGTCACGAGGCCGTCGGCCCGCAACCTCTCGACCAGCTGCCGCATGAATCCGGCCGCCAGCGCGTAATCCTGAGTGGAGCCGACCCCCATGGAGACGGCGATGGCCGGGAGACCGAAGAACTTGGCGTGTCGGGCACCGGCCACGGTGCCGGAGAGGAAGGTCGTGGCGCCGACGTTCTCCCCCGTGTTGATCCCCGAGATCACCAGATCGGGCAGCGAGTCCATTAGGCTGGCCAGCGCCAGGGCCACCACGGTTGCCGGGCGGGCGTCGATGGCGTACCAGTTGATGCCGTACTGGTTGCCGAACAGATCGACCCGGATCGGGTCGAGGAACGACACCCCGTGGCCGGTGCCGCTCTGCTGCCGCCGCGGCGCCGCCACCACCACGTTCGCGATGGGCACGAGCGAATCGACCAGGATGCGCAGGCCGGGAGCGACGTACCCGTCGTCATTCACCACGAGTATGGTGAAATCGGAGCCGGAAGCGGCACTCTGGGCCGCAGCCGGGCGCCAGGGAAGCAAAAGAGCCAGGACCAAGACAACGAGCGGACGTCGCCACATATTACTGCCCCATCTGGTAAGGGTCGCTCCGGCGCGGGCCCGTCCCAGCGCACGGAGAGCACAAATCAAACCGCAATCGCCACGCGAGGCAAACCAACCGTGATAGGCAACCAGCGCTGGTGGCGTCCTCTCCTTCTAATACCCCTCTTGGCGCTCGGAGTGCGCGCCGACGCGGTCGCCCAGCACACGCCGCCGCGCGTCATTCTCTTCATCGGCGATGGCGTCGGCACGGCGTACTGGACCGCGGCGTTGTTCGCGGCCGATGATCTCGCGGTGCGCCGGCTCCCCGTCGTGGGCCTGGTGGACGTGCGCAGCGCACGCGACAAGGTGACCGACAGCGCCGCGAGCGCCACCAGCTATGCCTCAGGGGTGGTGACCTACAACGGCGCCATTGGCGTGGACGCCGACTCGGTTCCGGTCACGACCGTGCTGGAGGTTGCGGCCGAGCGAGGCATGGCCACCGGGTTGGTGGCCACATCGCGCATCACGCACGCCACGCCCGCGGCGTTCGCCGCCCACGTCCCGAGCCGGGGTATGGAGTGGGAGATCGCGCGGCAGATCGCGGAGCAGCGCGTCACGGTCGTGCTCGGCGGCGGGCTCGCCGCGTTCCATCCCTCCGCGCGGCCCGACGCCCTCGACCTGTTGCGGTCGATCAGGCGCGACTACACGTACGTTGAGACCCCCGAGGAGCTGGCAGACCTGGACCTCGGCTCCGTGACGAGTCTCTTCGGGCTGTTCACGTCGAGCCACATGCCCCACGTGGCAGAGCGCTCCCCCACCCTCCCGCAGATGACCAGGGCGGCGATCGCGGTGCTCGACCACGACGCCGACGGCTTCTTCCTCATGGTCGAGGCTTCACAGCCGGACTGGCGGGGCCACGGCAACGAGTCGCTGCAGGCGGTGACGGACGAGATGCTGGACTTCGATGCCGCCATCGGCGCGGCGCTCGAGTATCGCGTGAAACATCCAGAGACCCTGATCGTCGTAACCGGCGACCATGAGACCGGCGGCCTGGCCCTGCAGTACGACTCCACCCGCGCTCTGGTGCCGGCCTACACCAGCGGCTCCCACACCGCGACCATGATCCCGCTCTTCGCGGTCGGGCCGGGCGCGGAGCGGTTTGCCGGTATCATGTCCAACGCCCAGGTCGGGAAGCTGCTGCTCGAGGCGGTCCGGCCCGCATCCGCCGGGGGAACCTAATCCCCCCGCGGGTGCTATATTCTGCCGCGATGCGAACCTACCTCAGCCCCAAGCGGGCGCGGCTCCTGCGCCTGATCACGCTGGCGGTCTATGCCCTGGCCGTGGGGTCGGCGTCCGTCGCACACGCCGACGCGGAGATGCTCCGGCCCGCGCCGGTGCTCGAGTCGGACCACTCGGAGCAGTGCCCTACGCCGCACGACGACGCCGTGTGCAGGATGGGGTTCCACGTCGAGTTCGCAACGTCCCTTCCCGGCGGGCCCGCCCACGAGGCCGGTGCGGCGGGGTGGGATGCTGAGACGACACCCGCGCCGGGCACACCCACTTCCACCAGCCTCGCCCGAGGACCTCCCAGCCAGTAGCGCCCAGCGCCGGTGCGTCGACTGACGCCACGGCGCAGCCCGACCTTCCTCCATACCGGCAACCAGGAGGAGCCGTACATGCGAGCACTGCTCGCGCTACTGACCACACTGATCACCGCAGCGACTGCCGTACCGGCGCTCGCCCAGGAGCCACAACAGCCCGACTCGCTGCGGCGCGAGATCGAGATGCTCAAGGTGCGTCTCGACTCGTTGCAGCGTGTGCTGCAGGAGCTCGTCCGCCAGGGCCGCGACACCGCGGCGGTCACGGACGAGCTGGCCGCGCTGCGAGCCGCGGCTGAGGCCGCCAGCGACGAGGCCGCCGCCGGGCAGGACACGACACAGCAGCAGACCAGCCGCACGCGTGCGCTCCAGGCACTGAACCCGGAGATCAGCGTCACGGGTGATGTGGTGGGGGCGCTCCTCTTTCCCGACGGCGGAGATTCCCGAGCCACGGCCATTCCACGGGAGTTCGAGTTCGCCTTCCAGGCAGCGCTCGACCCCTACTCCTACACCAAGGTGTTTGTGAGCTACGAGGAGCCGCTCGAGATCGCCGGCTTCCCAGAGGAGGAGGGTGAGGAAGAGCACGGGGGATTCCACCTCGAGGAGGGCTATCTCTATTGGGTAGGCCTGCCAGGTCGCACCGGGCTCAAGGTCGGGAAGTTCCGCCAGGAGATCGGCCTGTACAACCGCTGGCACACCCACGCGTTGATGGAGGTGGACCGGCCGCTCCCCAACGTGGTGTTCCTGGGAGACGACGGCCTGATCCAGACGGGCTTCTCGCTCACGTTCCCCACGCTCGCACTCGGGCCCAGTGCCACGACTGCCTATTTCGAGCTAACCGCCGGGACGAACGACGCGCTTTTCGAGGGTGGCAACCAGCCGAGCTACCTCGGGCGATTGCAGAGCTTCTGGGACCTGAGCCCCAGTACCTACTTCCAAGTCGGCGCCACCGGCGTGTCCGGCCGGAACAGTGACGAGTCCCTGAAGTCGCGCCTCCTCGGGCTCGACTTCGCGTTCCGCTGGTCGCCGCCCGGCCGGGCGCTGTACCAGGACTTCCAGCTGAAGGGTGAGTGGTACTGGGTCGAGCAGGAGATTGACCTCCCGGACGCCGGCACCACGCTCGGGCGCGGCGGCTGGGCCCAGGCCAACTACCGATTCAGTCGGCGCTGGATCGCCGGCCTGCGGGGAGATTACCTCGTGGGTATCGACAGCGACCCGGACGTGTACCAGCTCGTGCCGACCCTGTCGTGGTGGCAGAGCGAGTGGGTGCGCCTCCGGTTGCAGTACAACTACCTCAAGGCCGCAAATGCCGGCGGCAACCACACCGTCCTGCTCCAGGTGGTGTGGGCGATCGGCCCGCACCGGCACGACACCTACTGACATGGAAACGAAACACTATACTCCGGCCGTAGCGCTCGGTGC
>JBDGXT010000106.1:0-13507 GCA_039584455.1 Gemmatimonadota bacterium | reverse complement strand
CTGCTCGTAGATCTCGATGGCCTGCGCGACGCCGGTCGCCCCCACGGGATGCCCCTTCGACTTGAGCCCACCGCTGGTGTTCACCGGCACCTCGCCACCGAGCGCCGAGAATCCCGACCGGGCGGCTTCGCCCCCCTTCCCCCGCTCCACGAGGCAGAGCGCCTCGAGACAGCAGATCTCGGCGATGGAGAAACAGTCGTGCACCTCGATCACATCGATGTCTGACGGTTTGACGCCGGCCATCTTGTACGCCCGGCCCGCCGAGAGGCTCACCGAATCGAGAAAGGCCGGCTCGTTGCGATCTGCCAGCGCCATCGCGGCGGTGGCGAACCCACTTCCCACGACCTTGACGGGGCGATCGGTGAACTCTTTGGCCCGCTCCAGCGGACAGAGCAACACGGCGGCCGCACCATCGCTCACAGGCGAGCAGTGCAGCAGCCGCAGCGGCGCGGACACGAGTGAGGAGTTCATGACCTCCTCCAACGTGACCTCCCTGCGGAACTGCGCCTTGGGATTCATGGCACCGTGACGGTGGTTCTTCACCGAGACGGCGGCCATGTCCTCCTCCGTCGTCCCATACGCCTCCATGTGGGCCCGCGCGATCATCGCGTAGAGACCCGGGAACGTGATGCCGTGATACCCTTCGGTTTCCTGATCGGCCGCCGTGGCCAGCACGGAGGTGACGTCGGCGCCGTCGTTCATCTTCTCGACGCCCGCCGCGAGCACCACGTCACTCATCCCGGACGCGACCTCGAGAAACGCGAGCCGCAGGGCCACGCCGCCGGAGGCGCACGCTGACTCCACGCGCGCGGCCGGGATCCCCGCCATGCCGAGATGGTCGGCCATCAGGGGCCCGAGGTGCTCCTGTCCGACGAACTGCCCTCCGGACATGTTGCCCACGTACATGGCGTCGAGTTGGTCCGCCGAGGCACTGCGCAGTGCCTCCGTGGCCGCCTCGACGAAGAGGTCCCGGAGACTCGACTGCCAGATTTCGCCGAATCGGGTCATCCCCGCACCGACGATAGCCACCTCCCGCATCTCCCCTCCTCTCTGCCTCTGCGGTCCGCCCAGCGCCCGCCTATTGGTTCACGATGATCTTCTCGCGGTACTTCGAGTACTCGCCATACGTCAGATAGCGACGCCGGCCATCCAGCATCGACCGCACCGTCCGGGCTCGCGGCCGCCGCCGTGGCAGCTCCTCGGTCGCCTTGAGCACGAACGAGTCACTCCCCGCTCCCGAGCCGAACGACGTGATCAGGATCAGGTCGCCCGGGTCGGCCACGTCCAGAATGGCCGCCAGCCCGGTCGGCGAGGAACCCGAATAGGTGTTCCCCATGGTGTTCACCACCCAGCCAGTCTCGAGCTGCTCCTTCGAGAACCCCAGGGTCTTCCCGGCCGACAGCGGGAACTTGCCGTTCGGCATGTGGAACACCGCGTAGCGGAAGTCGGCGGGCTTCAGCCCAGTCTTCTCGAGGATCGCCCGGCTCGCCGCGAGTACGTGCTTGAAGTAGGCCGGCTCGCCGGTGAACCGCCCCCCGTGCCTGGGATAGAACTCTCCCTCACGCCGCCAGAAGTCGGGGGTGTCGCTGGTGTAGCTGTAGGTGTCCACGACCTCGGCGAGCACGTTCTTGCGGCCGAAGATGAACGCCGCACCGCCCGCCGACGCCGAGAACTCCAGCGCGTCGTTGGGCGCACCCTGTGAGGTGTCGGCACCGATCCCAAGCGCGTATTCCACGCGGCCCGCTTCGACCAGGCCGAAGGCGACGAACATCGCCTCGGTCCCGGCTTTGCAGGCGAACTCGAAGTCGGCCACGTGCACGTCGGGTCCGATGCCGAGGACGTCGATGAGGATGGTTCCGCTCGGCTTCACCGCGTAGGGGTGCGACTCCGAACCGATGTATACGGCGCCGATTCTCGCGGGATCGATCCCCGCCCGCTCGAGGGCGGCCTGGGCCGCCGCCACCGAGATGGTGATCGTGTCCTCGTCGATCCCAGGAACGGACTTCTCTTCCAGCATGAGCCCCCTGCGGATGGTCTGGGGGTCCTTGCCCCATTGCCGGGCAATCTCTTCGGTCTTTATCCGATTCCGGGGGATGAACGCACCGTAGCCCACGATTCCTGCCATTGCCACCTCCACCGCGGAGCGTGAAATGGGATTGTGGGGCCAATAGGGGGGATGGTGCCTTAAGAGGGGATGAAGGCGGACTTAAGACCCCACCCTCAGCCCATCCAGAAGCCCTTCCGGTGGGAGATCCCCAGCACCTTGCGGCACGCCGGGCAGAAGTAGAGGAACCGCTTGCCCAGCATCCCACTCAGTTCCTTGTACCACACCTCGACGATGTCCGCGGCACAGTGGGGACACAGCGGCACGACGTCGTCACGCCTGGTCAGTCCGATCATCATCGATCTCCTGGGTGCCGTACGATCAGAGGCCTACTCGGGCACCTGCCACACCGTATCCAGCACGGTGCCGTCCACCCATTTCACCACCGCCACGGGACGATCTGTGACCTTCGGGGGCTCCGGCTGCCCCCCGATCAAACGTTCGACCTCCGCCTTGATCTCGGCGATCGGGCGAATCGGGAGACCCGAGCCGCGGACGCGGTCGAGCAGGTCGGTGCGTCGGGGGTTGACGGCGATGCCGCGCTCGGTCACCACGACGTCGATCAGCTCCTCCGGGCCGGTCAGCGTGGTAACCTCGTCCACCACCACGGGAATCCGGTCCCGGAACGACGGAATCGCGAGAATCGTGCAGCCCGCAAACAGGCAGTTCTGCCATCCCCCGATCCCGTGCAGCAACAGGCCGTCGGAGTGCGTCACCACGTTGGCGTTGAAGTGCACGTCGACCTCGGTGGCGCCCAGCACCGTGGCGTCCACCATCGACGCGAAGTTCCCCTTGCCGTGGAAGTTGTAGGAGGTGAACGGCGACGTCGCAACGTGATGCGGGTCGGACGCAATGGACTCCACCGCCGCCAGATCGAAGGTCTGCCCATCCAGGATGTGGCCTCCTGCATCATGTCCTTGAGGAACTGCACGAAGGCCAGCGCGATCCCGCCGGCGCCCGCCTGGAACGAGAACCCGTCGCGCATGATCCCCGCGTCGCGCAGGAACCGCGCGACGTACTCGGCAATCAGCAGCCGGTCGGGGCTCTTGGTGATCTGGGTCGTGCCGGAGACGATCTTCGACGGATCCCCGACGGAGTCCACCTCCACCACGTAGTCCACATTGTTGCCCTGGATCTGCCAGGGTACACACGGAAACGGCACCAAGTTGTCGGTCACCACGATGACGCGCTCGGCATGGATCGAGTCGGCCAGCGCGAACCCCAGCGAACCACAGGCGGACGGACCGTGGGAGCCGTCGCAGTTGCCGAACGGATCGGCCGTTGGGGCGGCGATCACGGCGACGTCGATCTTCACCTCGCCGTCCTGCACGGCTTGCCAGCGCCCACCGTGCGAGCGCAGCACGCCGAGGCCCCGCATCTTGCCGCGCGAGCAGTACTCGCCGAGCGGACCGTTCATGCTCCCCTCGATGTGGTGCACTACTCCGCGGTCCATGAGGTCGATGACTGGAGCGTGGCAGGGGAAGGACGCACTGGGGAACCACATGAGGTCCTTGACGCCGAGCTCCGCCGCGGCGTTCAGGGCCATCAGCGCGACCTTGTCGCCGTTGCGGAAGTGGTGGTGGGTCGAGAGGACCATCCCGTCGGTCGGACCGCACCGCTCGAGCGCGGTCTTGAGATCGGGGACCCGCTTGTCTCCGGTGGCCGGATAGTCCTTGCACGAGCGGATGGCCGGTGCGTGCCTGACGCCCGCGGGCTGGTGGGCCGCCACACCCTGGAACGGCACCTGCTCCTTGCCGTTCACGACGGTGGGTACTCGGCGACCGGCGGCGTTGGTGACGAGGTCCGCCCGAGCCTGCTTCCTCCCGCGCCCGCTCATTGCGCCTCCTCGGGCAGCATGCCGGTGCGGCGAGCCAGCGCGACGAGGCGCTGTGCCCGGAGCACGACCGGCGGATCCACCATGCGCGTTCCGAGGCTCACCACGCCTAGCCCCTTGGCCTCGGCCTCCTCGAACGCCGCGACGATCTTGAGCGCCTTCTCGATCTCCTCCACCGTAGGCGCAAACGCCTCATGGATCGGCTCGATCTGTCGCGGGTGAATACACCCCATGCCGTCGTAGCCCCACGCGCGGGCGCGCCGCCCCCAGGCGCGGAGACCTTCCACATCACCCACGTCCCCGTACACCGAATCGATGGCCTGCACCCCGGCGGCCCGTGCCGCGTTCACCAGTCGCCGGCGCGCGAACATCGATTCGTCACCCAGCCTGGTCTTCACGACCCCGAGGTCGGCCGTGTAGTCCTCCAGCCCGATGGTGAGGGCCGCCACCGTTTCGGACGCGTCCGCGATCGCAAAGGCGTATTCCACGCCGCGCGCCGACTCGAGGATCGGCATGAGCCAGATCGGCTCCCCACCCCCCAAGTCATGCTGAATCTGCCCGATGCGGTCCACCACTTGGCGGACGTGGCCCGGCCCTTCGGTCTTGGGAATCAGAAGGAGATCCGGTGCCTCGGGGACGATAACCTCCAGGTCCTCCAGGCCGAGCGGGAGCTGATTGATGCGCACCATCCGCTCGGCACCGACGAAATCGACGCACCGCAGCGCATTGCGCACCAGCAGGCGCGCCGTGTCCTTCTCCGCCGGGTGCACCGAGTCCTCCAGATCCAGGATCACGGCGTCGGGGTGGTGCAGACCGGCATTGACCATGAACTTGGGCTCATTGCCCGGCAGGTAGAGACGCGAACGACGCAGCCGGTCCTTCGCGCTGCGCGGCGGCGACACCGTCCGCTCCGGACGCGCATCCCCCTGCACCGCGACCCCGGCCCTCCGGGCCGCCGCCTCGACGCGGGCCTGGAGCACGAATGGCAGGGCGCCCTTGTCGTCGATCTCGACCCGGGCGTGCTCCACCCCCAGGGTCGTGAGAACCTGCTCGGCGGTCTCGCGAATGGACGTCCCGAAGAAGGCGTCCACCTTCGACACGACGTTCAGGGTCAACCCACCCGACTTGCGGAGCTCGAGGGCGACGTACACGTCAGAGCGGACGTCGTCTCCCGCGCGCCCGGCCTCACCCCGTTGGCCCATGGTTCTCTCCCTCAGCCCAGCTTGCTGATGATCTCGTCCGTCAGCTGTGACGTGGTGGCGGCACCGCGTCCGATCGCCTTCGCACCGCCGGGAATGCGCAGCATGTCGTAGGTGCGCACCTTCCCCTCCTGCACTACCGCTGCCACTGCGTCGCGCACGCGCTTGGCCATCTTCGTCTCGCCAACGTGGTCGAGCAGCATCGCACCGCTCAGGATCATGGCAATCGGGTTCACGATGGGTGGATCGAGCTCGGCGTACTTCGGTGCCGACCCGTGCGTCGGTTCGAACACCGCCACTTCGTCACCGATGTTACCGGAGCAGGCGAACCCTAGTCCGCCGACCAGCCCGGCAAACGCGTCCGAGATGATGTCGCCGAACATGTTTCCCGCCACCAGCACCCCGTAGTCCTCGGGGTTCTTGGTGAGCCACATCATCTGCGCATCGATGTTGGTGGACCAGTGCTCGATGCCGGGGAAGTCCGGCTTCACCTCGCGAGCGGCATCCTCCATCATGCCGGACGTCTCGCGCAAGACGTTGGGCTTCTCACAGACGGTGACCGACTGGTAGCCGTGCTTCGTCGCGTACTCGAACGCGGCGTGCACGATGCGACGGCAGGCATTGCGCGTGAACAACCGTACCGACATGGCGAGGTCGGCGCTTGGCACGTCCGAGAACGGCTTCCACTTGGGATGCATACCGAGCGCGTTGCGCACCACCTGGGGCGGATCGGTCCACTCGAGGCCGCAGTAGAGTCCCTCCGTGTTTTGCCGGAACACCACCGCGTCGACCGTGGGCTCCTCGTACCCTCCACCGGCCTTCTGCCGCACGAAGTTCAACGGGTTTCCGGAGAAGGAGCGGCACGGCCGGATGCACACGTCCAAGTTGAACAACTGACGCATGGCGACGATCGGGCTGAAGTACTCGTAGCCCTTGTCCTGCAGCTCGGCCGCGAGCTCCTTCTTGGCCTGCCCCTTGGGCTTGGAGGTGATGGCGCCGAACAGCCCGAGCTTGTGCTGCCGCAACAGCTCGATCGTCTTCTCGGGCAGCGGATTTCCCTCGGTCACCCAGAAGTGCCACCCGATGTCCGCGTGCACGTACTCCGCGTCGAATCCCACCGTGTCCAGGACCCGGACCGCTTCGGGGAGCACCACCTCACCGATCCCGTCACCCGGCATGGAAACCACCGTGTACTTCGCCATGTCGACCTCTTCCTCCCCTCCTGTGCACCCCGCCGCAGACGGCGAGTTCGATGGATTAGTCGAGTCCGAGCCGCACCCGCACCTGCTTCTCGATCCCGCCAGCGACGACGAGCGCCTGGGGCACCGACCCCAACGGCGGGAAGCGGAACGTTTCGCCCCGGTACGTCGCCACGCTGCGAGCGAAGTCGATTTCCAGGTCGTCGCCGGGGATGACAGTGGGCTCCCCCGCCGCGATCGCCTCGGCCACATGCTCCTTGAGGCGCGTCACCAATGGAGCACACTCAATACAGGGAAAGCCGTTGTTGTACGCATTCCGTAGATAGGTCTGCGAGAAACTCCCCGCGATGACCAGCCCGAGGCCCTTGGCCTGGAGGGCGGTGGCGGCCTGCTCGCGGCTCGAGCCGGTCCCGAAGTTCCACCCGCCCACGAGGACATCGCCGTCGGCCGTCTTCGCCGCGAACGTGGGATCGTAGTTCTCCATTACGACCTTCGCCATCTCGTCGCGATCGAGCTCCCGATAGGTGTAGTCCTTGCCGTAGATCCCGTCGGTGTTGAGGTTGTCCTGCGGCACGAACACCACGCGTCCGGTGAGCCGCTCGGGGAACCCCTCGCGAATCTCCACGACCTCATCGCCCGGCTCCGGCGATTCCAACTCGGTAATCTGCCGCTCGGGGCACCGACCATCCGACGGGTGCGGTCCCGTGATGTAGCCGGCCACCGCCGAGGCAGCCACGACCTCGGGGCTGGCCAGATAGCACTGCGCCTCGCGCGAGCCCATCCGCCCCTTGAAGTTGCGATTCGTGGCCGAGATCCCCACCTCGCCCGGCTCCAGCAGCCCCGCTCCGAGCCCGATGCAGGGCCCGCACCCCGGCGGAAGGGGCCGCGCGCCGGCCTCGAGCATCCGGCTCCACGCCTCCGATGCCTCGGCGTCCTGCTGCACCTCCTGGCTGGCCGCCGCGACATAGAGCTCCACGCCGTCGGCCACCCTCTTCCCGTGCAGCACGCGGGCGGCGGCCTCCAGATCCTCCAGACGGCTGTTCACGCAGGACACGAGGTACGCCTTCTGAATGGCGACCTTCTCCCCCTCGATATCGGCCACGGAGCGCATCACCTGCACGCTGTCGGGACCGGACACGTGCGGGCTCACCGCCGAGAGATCCAGCTCGATGCGTGCGGCGTACGCCGCGTCGTCGTCTGGTCCCGGCGGCGTAATCGCCCACCGGTCCAGGTCGGCGTCGCTGTAGCGGTCCCCGAGCGCCTGGCCCAGCACCTCCTTGCGCTGCCTCAGGTAGCGCAGCGTGAGGTCGTCCGCTGGGAACCACCCAGCCAGCGCGCCCCACTCGGTGGTCATGTTGGAGATGCTCATGCGGGCGTCCATCCCCAGGCTGGCCACTCCCGGTCCGCCGAACTCCACCACCGCGTTGAGCACCTCGCCCCGGTTGTACAGCCCGCACAATGTGACGATCACGTCCTTGCCCGTGACCCCCTCGCGCAGCGCCCCGTGCAGCGTGACCTGCACCGTGCGGGGGATCTGCCACCAGAACTCTCCGGTCGCCCAGATCGCGGCGGCGTCGGTCCGCACCACCGGCGTGCCCAGCGCCCCGAGGGCGCCGTACATGTTCGAGTGGGAATCGGACGCCACGACGAGTGAGCCGGGAACGACATAGCCATGGGCCACCATCATCTGGTGCCCGATGCCCATCCCCGCCGGGTAGAAGTCCACTCCGATCTGCCGCGCGAACGCCTCGATGTCCCGGTACTTGCCGAGGTTGCTCTCGGAAGTGTTCTGGATGTCGTGATCGAGTGTGAAGACGGGCTGCCGGGGATCGTGAATCCCCGGCGCGCCGATCGCGGTGAACTTCTTCATGACCGCCGCGGTGTTGTCGTGCGTCATGACGTGGCGCGGGCGGAGCGATACCACGTCACCCGTCCGCAGCGGCCGGTCGGGGCCTTCGGCGAGGTGCGCCTGCGCGATCTTCTCGACGACCGTCTGTCCCATGGATCCTCGCCTGGTGCCCGTTACCGATCCGCGGTACAGAGCGCCATGAGCTCACTGATCGAACCGAGCCGCTCCAGCCCCCACACCGCGTCCTTCAGCTGCTGCCGGCGCGCGTCGCTCAGCACCGGCGTAGCGAGGGCATCGAACTTGGCCTCGACCTCTTTGTCAGTCAGTGGATTGCGGGGGTCGCCCTTCGGATAGTCGAGCTCCTTCGTGTGGCTTGCGCCCCCCGTCGTCTCGATGGTCACCTTCACCCGCTGCAGCTCCGGGAAGACCTTCTCGATCTCCGGATCGGCCACCACTTCGACCTTTGGCAGTTGCGCCCGGATCGTCTCGTTCATGATCCGCTCCTGCTCGAATTGCGCCGGGGTCACCTGCCGGTCCACCACCGCCGCCGCGATCACATACGGTAGGCTGTGGTCCGCCGTCTCCTTGGTACGCGGATCGTACTTCGAGGGATCGGCCAGGATGTCGGCGGCCCGCGCCAGGGAGCGGATGTGCACGGTCTTCACGTCGTCGGGCTGGAGATCGTGCTCGTGCACGATGTCGAGCACCGCGGAGATCGGAGCGTGCGTGAGCGCCTCGGTGGGAAACGCCTTCATCCCACAGCGCTCGATTCGCCACGACTCGCCCAACCCGTCCACCAGCACCTCCAACTTCCACTCATGGTCAGCTTCCCGGCGGTCACCGCCCCCAGCGTGGCGTGCCGCGAGGCCGAGATCCCGATGGCATGCTGGCACTGCTCCCACGAGAGTCCCAGCATGCGTGCCGCCACGATGGGCGACACGAACGCCGTGAGCGTGGCGTGGTGCCAACCCCGCTCGCGGATGCCCGGGAACGCCGCCTCGCATAGCCGCATCTCGAACTCGTGGCCCAGCACGATGCCTACGATGAGCTCTTTCCCGTCCCCCCGGGCGCGCTCCCCGCAGGCCATCGCGGCCGGGATGATGTCCGAGGGGTGGGAGGGATCCTGCTGCCAATAGATGTCGTTGTAATCCATCACGCGGACCATCAACGCGTTGGCCAGCGCGGCAGACACCGGGTCGGTCCTGCTGCCGGAGCCGATGACCGTGGCGGTCCCCTCGCCGCCGATCTCCTCGAGCACCCCCAGGGCGATCTCCGCATCTTCCTGCCGGTATCCTCCGAAGGCGCAGCCCAGGGAGTCCAACAGGTAGCGCTTCGCTTCGTGGACCGCCCGCTCACCCACATCCCCATACGCCAGCTTCGTGGCCCACTGGGCCATACGCGCCGTGATCGTCTCCGCCATCCGATGGTGCTCCTCTAAGCCAGATTCTTGAAGGGCAGGTAGCTCATGAAATCCGCGTGGTGCACGATCGTCGCCTCGGTGCTGCGCTTGACCAGGTCACCCTCCGCCGCGTGCGTCGCGATGCAGTGACACACCGCGTCGGGCACTCCGCACTCCAGGGCCAGTGCCACGCCCGTGAACGGATGGCGCAACGCCTTGCCACGGGCGCTCTGCCGGGTCACACCGCCCTCCTTCTCGTACTCCAGCAGCTTACCCACGTCAGCCAGGACGGCCCCCGCGATCACCGTATCCATGTCGATGGTGAGGGCCCGTCCCAGGAACTGCTGCATCGCCCGGGCCCCGTCGCGCGCGATGTGGACCACGCACCGCTTGTGCTCCATGAACGTCGCAGGACAGTTGGGCACCAGCAGGGTGAAGGGAATCTGGTGCAGGTCCTCCGGCGTGAGCGGGCTCCGCTCAAACGCCTTGACCCAGGTAGCGGTAACCTGCTCGCGGAGCTGGGCGTTCTCGATCCATTCGAGCTCGGGCCAGAGCTCCTCAACCTCGCGTCTCAGAGAATCAGACATCGCTCGTCATGATGAAGAGTGGCTGACGCAGCAGCGTCTTGTAGCGCGGCCGCAGGCGATCGGTGTTGTAGTACTTCTGCACGTCGACCTGCTTCTTGCGGCCCGTGACCACATCGATCGGCACACTGTCGTACACGCCATTGCGGATGCTCACGAGCCGTCCGAAGGTCCCGGCCAGCACCAGATCCAGCGCCAGGTTGCCGAACGCCATGGGCACGATCGAGTCGAGGGCGTCGGGATCCCCGCAGCGCACCAGATAGCCGAGTCGCTGGCTCACGACGTTCACGCGGCGGCCCTGGTTGTGCTTGGGCGAACACACCTTGAGCAGGGCCGCCACCCGGTCGCCGACGCCTCCCAACTTCTTGTGGCCGTACTGATCCTGCTCCTCCCCCTCGAAGGTCATCGCCGCGGCGCCCGTCATGCGGGCCCCCTCCGAGACCAGCACGACCGCGTAGCTGCTCGGGTTGCGATTGCGGTCGTAGCTCAACAGGTCGCACAACTGTTCCATGTCGAAGGGATGCTCCGGAATCACACACCGGTCGGCGGCGCCGGCCATCGTGGGGAGCAACGCCGTGTAGCCAGCGTAGCGGCCGAACACCTCGATGACCAGGAACCGTTCGTGTGAGCCGGCGGTGGTGCGAAGCTGGTGCGTGAGCTCGATGGTCCGGGTCACGCAGGTGCTGAACCCGATGCAGTAGTCGGTGCCCGGAACGTCGTTGTCCATCGTCTTCGGCACGGCGACGACCTTCGCGCCCTCGTTGTGCAGCCGCTCGGCGTAGCTCAACGTGTCATCGCCGCCGATGGGAATGAGGTAGTCCACCCCGAGGAATTCCAGGTTCTTCAGCACGTGGGGGGTGACGTCGTTTACCTCGTCCGTGTACTGATCGCGCAGGTGTTCTGGTACCAGCGGCTTGGGCAGCCTGGTAGGACGGGTGCGGGAAGTGTGCAGGAAGGTGCCCCCGGTCCTGCCCGCCCGGTTCACGATGTCCTCGGTGAGCAGCTGCACTTGATCGCCATTGTCGGCGTCCGGGTCCGGTACGAGGTCCACCAGACCCGCCCACCCACGGCGGATGCCGAGCACCCGATAGCCCTCACGCAGCGCGCGGATCGTCACGGCGCGGATCGCCGGGTTGAGTCCCGGCACGTCGCCACCGCCCGTGAGGATGGCGATCGTCCCCTTCGAGCTCGTCACGGCTTCGGCCCTCCCTTCACGCGCTCCCCGGTCACCTGCTACGACGCGGCGCTTTTCCGTAACTCAGTCGCGCCGGCGGTCTGGAGAAACCGCATCAACACCTCGTCCAGCGTGGGCTCGCCGATCTCTTGCAGCTCGTAATGCACGCGCAAGGCCGGCTTGTCGAACTCGATCAGGCGGCGCAGGTCGATGGGCGTCGCCACCAGCACCAGGTCGGCGACGGCGTTATGGATCGTCTCGGCCAGTTCGGCCATCTGCACGTCACCGTAGCCCATGGCGGGGAGCACGGCGCCCGTCGTGGGGTACTTCTCGAACGTCTCCCGGATCGAGCCCACCGCGTACGGCCGCGGATCCACGATCGTCGCCGCCCCGTAGCGCCGCGCGGCCACCCACCCCGCCCCGTACGCCATCTCACCGTGGGTCAGAGTCGGCCCATCCTCCACCACGAGCACCGACTTGCCCCGAATCGCCTCCCCGTCATCCACGAAGATGGGGCTAGCGGCATCAATCACCACGGCGGCGGGATTCAGCTCCACGGTGATGCGCCGCGTCGTCTCTACATCCTCGAACGCCGCCGTACCGATCTTGTTGATCACGACAACATCCGCCATCCGGACGTTCGTCTCTCCCGGGTGGTAGCGTTGCGCGTGGTCCGGCCGGAGGGGATCCACGACCACGATGAACAGGTCGGGTGCAAAGAACGGCAGGTCGTTATTGCCGCCGTCCCAGATGACGATGTCGGCCTCCTGCTCCGCCTGGCGCAGGATCCGTTCGTAATCCACCCCGGCATACACGACGCTGCCGGCGCTCAAGTGGGGCTCGTACTCCTCGCGCTCCTCGATGGTCACGTCGTGAGCATCCAGATCCTCGAACGAGGCAAAGCGCTGGACCGCCTGTACGGTCAGATCCCCGTAGGGCATGGGGTGGCGCACCACCACCACGCGCTTGATTGCCGACACGCGTCGGCTGGTCTGGCTCTTGCCGGCCCCGGTGCGCGCGGCACACACGGCCACGACGGGGACCTGCGACTCGAGCATCGTCTGGCGAGCCCCCAGGAGCATGAAGCTGGCACCGGCCGCCATCGCCCGCGATCCCACATGCATGACGTGCTCGTGCGTCACGTCGCTGTAGCTGAACACGGCCAGATCGACCCGTTGCTCGCTGATCAGCCGGTCCAGCTCCTCCTCCGCCTCGATCGGAATGCCCTCGGGGTAACGCGATCCGGCCAGCTCGGGGGGGTACCGCCGCCCCTCGATATCCGGAATTTGGGTGGCCGTGAAGGCCACGACTTCATAGTCGGGGTCGTCCCGGAAGTACACGTTGAAGTTGTGGAAGTCCCGCCCTGCTGCCCCGAGGATCACCACGCGCTGCGTCATGGAATCGCGCTCCCTCTCCGTTCCTCACCACTCGTACCGGATGTCGAATACACGGACCGTAATGCACGCCGTGGAAATATTGCAGGGGGTACACCAGAATCGGAATGCCCGCCGTGGGGCAGGTGGGGATCGTGCCGGGGGCGGCTTGGGGCGCCGCAGGATGGATACGGCGCCGCTCGGACTGGGCTGGGGCTAGCCTTCAGCTCCGCCGAGGAATTCGTCCAGCTTCGCGACCTCGGCTTCGGCGCCCAGCTCGAGGAAACGCACCCGGGCCTTGCGGGCGAGCTCGTGGGCCTCGCTGGGGCGCCCATCGGTGTTCAGCACCCGGGCGAGATCTCGCTCTGCCTGGGCGGCGAGGACGGGCCGGCCGAGCTCCTCGGCGCGGTTCACCACGTCACGCAGCATCGCCTCGGCCTGCTCGATCTCTCCGGCCGCGGCCAGGGCACCGGCCAGCACCCTGAGGTCCTCCGCTTCACCCACCACGCTGCCGATCTCTCGCTGCGTCTGGAGGGACCGCTCGATCTCGCGGCGCGCCACCTCGGGGTCGCCGGCGACCAGTCGAATCTCGGCGCGGCCACCCCGAGTAGCGGCGCCGAGGGCGATGTCTCCACCCTCATCGGCTTCCTGCACGGCGGCGTCGGCGGCCTCGAGCGCCCGGTCCAGCTCGCCCTGATCCCGGTAGGTGATGGCGAGGTTGTTGAGGACCTGGGCGGTGCCCGCGTGGAGATTGGCCTGCTGGAAGGCCGCCAGCGCCATGGTGTAGGACCC
>JBDGXT010000105.1:0-15201 GCA_039584455.1 Gemmatimonadota bacterium | reverse complement strand
GTGCTCGTCGGGATGTTCGCGGTCCTGATGCTGGGAGTCGGCGGGGCCGGCGGTTACTGGTACTTCGCCATGGGGGCGGAGTGGCCGCCCACGTTCGGGGCACAGCCCGCCGCGCTGCCCGCGGACTCGGCGGGGGCCGATTCGTTGGCCCTGGTGGCCGGTGACTCAGTGGCACTGGCTGCGGCTGACTCCGCGGCAGCGGATTCCGTGGCCGCCGACTCGGTGGGGACGCCAGCGAGTGAGCTCCCACCCACCGGCGTTCTCATGTTGACGGGCGTTCCGTCGCTCGCCCAGGTCACCGTGGACGGCCAGCCCCAGAGCGGCAGCGAGCTCACCGTGGATCCCGGGAGCAAGCGGATTCAGGTCACCAAGACCGGCTTCGACACGTTCACAACGACGGTTCCCGTGGGCCGCGGCGACACGGTGAAAGTCGCGGTGACGCTCACGGCCCAGGCCGCGGCTGCGCCGGTGAGGCGCCCCACGCGCCGGGTGGATTACTGCACCGACCCCACGGCCGTGGAGGAGTACAACGGGGACGGGAGCTGCTTCCAGACGGGGCCGCGCGCCGCCGCCGCACCGCTGGTCGAGGTGACTCAGGAGGTGTTCGCGCAGAACCCCACGCCGGTCGTCCTGTGGGTGAAGGTGCGATCCGACGGCGAGGCTCAGGAGATCAAGTGGGTGCGGCAATCCAGCGTGCGTGCCTTCTCGCTGGCCGCCGCGCGGTTCGCGATGTCGCAAATGACCTACTCGCCGGCCGTGCGGAACGGTCAGCAGGTGGACGCCTGGGTGCGCCTCGCACTCCGGGCACGGCCGCAGCGCTGAGCACCACTTCGTGATTCATCCCAGTGCGTTCATCGCCCCGGGGGCCCAGGTCCTCGGGGATGTTTCGTTGGGGGAGCACGCCAGCCTGTGGTACAACACGGTGGTCCGAGGGGATATGGCGCCGATCGCCATCGGGGCGGAGACCAACATCCAGGACCTCTCCATGGCACTCGACTCCCGGTTAGCAAGTATGTGATGTGTAAAACAACGAAGCGCGGTGTCGCGGGGCTTCCCATCGCCACTTGCGTGGCCTCATGATGACCTCTACCTTGCCCCCCCGCGCCAAGCCACCGGCCGTAGGGCTTTTCTCGGATCGATTAGCTTTCATCGTGGGCCACTTCTAGCCTCTTGACGGGGGACTCATGGGCGTTGCGGGTGACCAGGGCATACACATGACGCCGCAGCTCAGCGACAACGCGATCACGGTGCTCGAGCGTCGCTATCTGATCAAGGACGACGAGGGCCAGCCGGTGGAGCGCCCCGACGACCTGTTCTGGCGCGTGGCGCGCACCATCGCACAGGCCGATGCAGCCTACGGCGCCAGCACCGGCGCGGTGGAGGCGGTGGCCGAGACGTTCTACGAGCTGATGGCCACCCGTGTGTGGATGCCCAACAGCCCAACCCTCATGAACGCTGGGCGGCCCCTGGGGCAACTCTCGGCCTGCTTCGTGCTCCCGGTGGACGACGCCTTGTCCACCGGCGAGTCGGGGATCTACGACACGCTGCGCGATATGGCGCTGGTGCACCAGTCGGGTGGCGGGACGGGGTTCGGTTTCTCCCGCATCCGGCCCCAGAACGACGTCGTGCGCTCCACGATGGGGGTGGCATCGGGGCCGATCTCCTTCATGTCGCTGTACGATGCCTCGACCGAGGTGGTGAAGCAGGGCGGGACCCGGCGCGGCGCCAACATGGGCATCCTGCGGGTCGACCACCCCGACATCCTCGAGTTCATCACCTGCAAGGACGACATCACCAAGGTCACCAACTTCAACATCTCGGTGGCGGTGACCGACGAGTTCATGCGGGCAGTGGAAGACGGTGGGGAGTATGATCTGATCCACCCGCGGAGCGGCAAGGTCGTTGGGCAACTGGACGCCCGCGAGGTGTTCGGCAAGGTCGTGCACGGTGCGTGGAAGACCGGTGAGCCCGGCGTGTTCTTCATCGACCGTGCCAACGCCTACAACCCCGTTCCCCATCTCGGCAGCTACGAGGCCACCAACCCGTGTGGTGAGCAGCCGCTGCTGCCGTACGACGTCTGTAACCTCGGCTCCATCAACGTCGGCGTGTTCGTGACGGGCGGGGAGGTGGACTGGGAGGGGCTGCGCCGCGCGGTGCACCTCTGCACCCACTTCCTCGACAATGTCATCGACGTCAACAAGTATCCCCTGCCGGAGATCACCGACCTGGCGCACCGTATTCGCCGCGTGGGACTCGGGATCATGGGGTGGGCCGACTTCCTGATGCGCATGGGCGTGCCGTACAACTCCGAGGAAGCCATCGATTGGGCACGCCGCCTGATGCACTTCGTGGACGAGGAGTCCAAGGTCGAGAGCGAGCGGCTGGCCGAGGAGCGGGGCGTGTTCCCCGAGTGGGAGGAGAGCATCTGGGGGCCCGACGAGACCTGCTCCCGCAACGCCGAGGGCAAGCGCGTCCGGCCGATGCGGCGGCTGCGCAACTGCAATCTCACGACGGTGGCGCCGACCGGGACGATCTCGATCATCGCCGGCAGCTCGTCGGGCATCGAGCCGCTCTTCGCCGTGGCGTTCATGCGCAACCAGGCCGGCGTCCTCATGCCCGACGTGAACGAGGACTTCGTCGCCGTGGCGAAGCGCGAGGGCTGGTATTCCGAGGAGCTGGTCAAGCGGATCGCCGAAGAGGGCCACATCGACTTCCCCGAGGTGCCGGATCAGTGGCGTCGCGTGTTCGTGACCGCCCACGACGTGACCCCCGAGTGGCACATTCGGATGCAGGCGGCGTTTCAGGAGCACACTGACAGCGCCATTAGCAAGACGTGCAACTTCCCGCAGCACGCCACGGAAGACGATGTGCGGCACATCTACGAGCAGGCGTATACGCTCGGCTGCAAGGGTGTGACGGTGTACCGGGACGGCTCCCGCGAGGGACAGGTACTCTCCACCGGCAAGACGGCCAAGAAGGTGGAGGCAGCGGCAGGGACCGGCGATCCGGCCCCCACCGAGCAGACGGATACGCTGCGGCGGCAGGTGGCCGACCTCAAGTCCACCATCGCGGAGCTCGAGGCCGAGCTGGGCCTCACCAAGAAGAAGCTCCACGAGGTGGAGTCCGAGAACCTGCAGCGGCGCGCCAAGCGGTCGCGGCCCGAGCTCCTCAGGGGCACGACACGGCGCATCGAGACGCCCCTGGGTACGCTCTACGTCACCATCACGGAGGACGACCTGGGTCAGCCCTTCGAGATGTTCATGAGCCTGGGCAAGGCGGGCGGCGCGCTCATGGCCGATGTCGAGGCCATCGGGCGGCTCATCTCCCTGGCGCTGCGCTCGGGGATCCCCATCGGGGAGATCCACCGGCAGCTGCGCATGATCTCCTCCGACCGTGCGGTCGGGCTCGGGCCCAACAAGGTTCTGTCGGTGCCCGACGCCGTCGGCATCGCCGTCGAGCGCTGGATGCAGGAAAAGCAGGGGTTGCAGCAGGACCTGCTCGAGGCCGCGGCGAGCGAGACCGACGTCGCGACCCGCGCTCAGCGTAGCCCCATGGCGGGGCCGGAGGGCGCAATGTTCGAGTTCCAGCACGTGGAGCCGGAGCAATTCGCGGGCGCGTGCCCCGACTGCGGCTCACAGCTCGAGTTCGCCGAGGGGTGCGTCAAGTGCCACGTGTGCGGGTACAGCGAGTGCGGGTGAGACCGAGCTAGATCAGGCCGGGCGGCAACGAGCGGGGCGCGTGAGAACGCGCCCCGTTTCGTGATGGGGCTCCTGTTGGTATTTTGGTCCACACGGAGGGACCGAGAGGACCGGATACGTGGTCGAGCGCGTCAGAGGATTCGTGGGCATGCTGCGGCGGGAGCGCCGCGAACTCGGCTGGAAAGGGCTCCTGCGCAAGCGGGGGTGGACCCTGGTCGTGTTGGTGGTGGCGTTCTACCTCGTCCGGGACCTCGTGCTGTACGTGGCGATTCCCCTGGCTGTCGTGTGGGGCCTGTCGCGCTAGCGGTGGAGGTCGGAGCCATGACGGCGAAGAAGTGGGCGCGGGTCAAGCAGAACGGAGCTCATGGGTTGCGGCGGGGCGCGTGGTACCCTGTCGTGAACGACAAGAAGGACGACCTGGTGATCGTGGACGTCAACAAGAAGAACGTTCCGGTGTCCAGGATCCTGGTTGAGCTGACGGATGACGCTCCCCATCGGTGGAGTGTGGTCGCGTGGGACGCGGCGGATCGGGGATCCCAGCGGGCCAGCGAGTCCCGCTACGGCCTCGTCTACGGCGTCTGCCCCAGCTGCCGGGGCCGCGTGGGCCTCGAGGACGGGGCCGACACCGCAACCTGCCCCGAGTGCGAGGGCGAGTTCGCGGTCGACTGGGACCACCTGTGTTAGGAGTGGTGCGGTCTCCCTAGAGGCGCCAGCGAGGTAGACCGCGAGACGGCGCCCCGGGACGGTCCCGTGGCGCCTTCGTCATGCAGAGGGAGGAGCGGCTGAGCCACCACGGCGGCCGGTCTACCTCACCTAGGGGGGATGATGGAACCGCAGCCCCTGTTCAACGACCTCGTTGGCGTGTTGACCGTGATCATCATGATCCCGGTCTTCTTCCTGTGGCTGGAGCGGAAGACCCGCTGGAAGATCTTCGACTTCATGCCGGCCATCATCTGGATCTTCATCACGCCCATCTTCCTCTCCAACCTGAACGTCATCCCGCGCTCCAGCGAGATCTACACCACGTTCCGTTCCTTCGCGGTGCCGCTGTTCATCGTGCTCATGCTGCTGGACATCAACATCCGGCAGGCGATGCGGGTGGCGTGGCGGGGGGCGGCCGTGATGGTGCTGGGGGCATTCGGCATCGTAGCCGGCGCCGTCTTCTCCTTCTTCATGTTCCGCGCCGGGCTCCCCGAGGGCACGTGGATGGGTTACGGGGCGCTGGCAGGGAGCTGGATCGGCGGCACCGGGAACCTGGCAGCCGTGGCGGACTCGCTCAACACGCCGGGTGAGATGGTGGGCATGGTGGTGCTGGTGGACAACCTGGTGTACGTCTTCTACTTCCCCCTGATTCTCTCCTGCAAGCGCTGGGCCGGGTCGTTCAATCGGTTCACCCGGGTGCCCGATGAGGCCGAAGCGCACTTTTCCGCTGCGGCCCAACAGGTCGAGAAGAAGACCCACGAGGTGCACTTCCGCGATGCGCTGACCCTGCTGGGGTGGGGCTTCTTGGCGCTGGCGGCGGCCACGGCGCTGTCGCACGTCTTCCCGGTCCTCGAGCCGGTCTTCACGCAGCGGACCTGGGCGATCCTGCTCGTGACGACGATCGGGATCGGCCTTTCGGCCACCAAGCTCAAGGACGTGCCGGGCACCGAGCCGCTCTCCATGACCTTCGTGTACATCTACATGACCATGATGGGAGCGCAGGCGGACCTCAGGAGCCTGGGCGGCGCGCAGTGGTTCATCATCGCCGGCTTCATCTGCATCGCGGTCCACTTCGTGTTCATCGTCGCCGGCGCGCGGCTGTTCCGCATCGACGTGAGCATGGCGGCTGTTGCCAGCGTCGCCGCCGTGGGCGGCGCGGCCTCGGCCCCTGTCGCCGCCGGCTTCCACCGCGAGGAGCTGGTGCCGGTGTCCATCATGCTGGCGCTGATCGGGTACGCGCTGGGGAACTATCTGGGGGTGGCCACGGCGTACCTGTGTCATCTGATGGTGTGACGCAGACGGATTCGCAGCGATAAAGACGGCGCCCCGGGGACGGTCCCCGGAGCGCCGTTCGCCTATATTTCGCCCCATGCCTCCCGTCACCCGCCGCGCAACGGTCACCGCCTGGATCGGCGATGTCCCCGTGGGGTCGTGCCATCCCATCGTGGTCCAATCGATGACCAACACCGACACCGCCGATGTGGACGCGACCGTGGAGCAGGTCGCAGCCCTGGCCCAGGCCGGCAGCGAGCTGGTGCGCGTGACCGTGAACAACGAGCCGGCGGCACAGGCGGTACCCGAGATCGTCGCGCGACTCGCGGACCGGGACGTGACCGTCCCCATCATTGGCGACTTCCATTACAACGGGCACCTCCTGCTGCCCAAGTACGCCGAGATGGCGGCGGCGCTCGCCAAGTACCGCATCAACCCGGGCAACGTGGGGGCCAAGCGGCGCGACGAGCACTTCAAGACGATCCTCGAGCTCAACGCGATGGTCGAGAGCGCGATGCGCTCGGCGGCGTTCGCCGAGGAGACGGGGCTCGCGCACGACCGCATCATTCTCTCGGTCAAGATGTCGCAGGTGCAGGACCTGGTGGACGTGTACCGCAAGCTGGCGCCGCTGTCGGACTATCCGTTGCACCTGGGGCTCACCGAGGCCGGGATGGGCGCCAAGGGGATCGTGGGGAGCGCGGCTGGGCTCGCGCTGCTGCTGCAGCAGGGGATCGGCGACACGATCCGCGTCTCCCTCACGCCCGCCCCCGGCGGGGATCGCACCGAGGAGGTGCGTGTCGCCCAGCAGATCCTTCAGGCCATGGAGCTCCGGAGCTTTCTGCCGCAGGTCACCGCCTGCCCGGGCTGCGGTCGCACCACGAGCACGTTCTTCCAGGAGATGGCCGACCAGATCCAGACGTACCTGCGCGAGCAGATGCCCGTCTGGAAGGCTCGGCACGCCGGCGTGGCGGAAATGCGGGTGGCTGTGATGGGCTGCGTGGTGAACGGTCCCGGCGAATCGAAGCACGCCAACATCGGTATCTCCCTGCCGGGCACGTTCGAGGAGCCCAAGGCGCCGGTCTACGTTGACGGCAAGCTTCAGGTCACGCTCAAGGGAGACCGCGTCGTGGAGGAGTTTCTCGATATCCTCAACGAGTACGTGGCCCGTACCTACGCCGCGCCGGTCGAGGCCGAGGCATAGCTGGTCGACGACCCCCCGACAATCGGGAGATTCCACATGCATGTTGAGAAACGGCGTGGACTCGCTGTGGATTGGATGTGGATGCGATGACGCAATGTGGGAAACGCAATGACGAGCAAACCTGAGCGGGCGGTCGAGCTGCTGCGGGGGGCGAGCCGGGTGGTAGCGCTCACCGGGGCCGGGATGTCCCAGGAATCGGGCGTGCCGACGTTTCGTGACGCCCTCACGGGGCTCTGGTCGCGCTACGATCCGATGGAGTTGGCCACCCCCGAGGCGTACCGCCGCAACCCGGCCCGTGTGTTCGGCTGGTACCTGTCCCGCTGGCGCCGCGTGCGGGAGGTGACTCCGCACGCGGGACACCGTGCGCTGGCGGAACTGGAGGGAGCGTTCGCCGAGCTCGTCGTCGTGACCCAGAACGTGGACGGCCTGCACCGCCGCGCCGGGAGCCGCGAGATCATCGAGCTGCACGGCTCGCTGGAGGCGTTCCGCTGCGTCGGGGGACACCCCTACGACATCGCGGGGATCGAGGCGCTCGCGCCGAGTGAGGACACCGAGGTCGAGCCGCCCGTGTGCCAGACGTGCGGCGCTCCCGTCCGTCCCGGCGTCGTGTGGTTCGGGGAGATGCTGCCGCCGGGCGCCGTCGAGCGGGCGTGGCAGCTGGTGCAGGAGAGCGACGTCGTGCTGGTGATCGGCACGTCGTCGGTGGTGTATCCGGCCGCGGAGCTGCCCAGTGTCGCCCTGGCAGCCGGCGCCCGGGTGATCGAGATTAACCCACAGGAAACGCCGCTCACGCCGCGGGCTAGCCTCGCCTGGCAGGCGACCGCGGCCGACGCCCTTCCCCAACTGGCCGACGCCTTCGGCGTTCCGGTGACCGACGCATGACCGACGCGCCCCAGTTCCGCCGCACCAAGATCGTGGCCACGCTCGGTCCCGCGTCCTGCGACGAGCCCGTGCTCACCCAGCTGCTCGAGGCGGGGGTGGACGTGGTGCGCATCAACAGCTCGCACGGCGACCCGGCCACCTGGAGCAGCTGGATGGGTCGGGTGCGGGCAGTCGCCGACCGGCTGGAGCGGCACGTGGGCGTGCTGGTGGACCTCCAGGGCCCGCGCATCCGGGTGGGGAAACTCGCCCAGGAGATGGAGCTCGAGCAGGACACCGCAGTGGTGTTCGCGCCTCAGGCGGTCGCGAAGCCCGGGGAGATCCCCACGACGTACGACGCCCTGGCGAGCGATCTCCACCCCGAGGCGCGCATCCTGCTGGATGACGGACTGCTGTCGGTGGACGTGACCCGCATCGAGGGCAACCGGGTGCACGGCGTGGTGCGCTACGGCGGCACGCTCAGGAGCAACAAGGGCATCAACCTCCCGGGGGTAGAGGTGAGCGCCCCCACGGTCACGGCCCGCGACCGCGACAACCTGGCGGTGGCCCTGGAGCATGGCGCCGACTTCATCGCCGTGTCGTTCGTGCGCCGGGCTGTCGATGTGGAAGAGGTACGGGCACTGGTGCCCTCCGACGTGAGCATCGTGGCCAAGATCGAGAAGGCGGAGGCGATCGACGATCTCAACCGCATCCTCGAGGCGTCGGACGCGCTCATGGTGGCCCGCGGCGATCTCGGTGTGGAGATGCGCTTCGAGGAAGTCCCGCTGATCCAGAAGCGGATCATCATTCGGGCCAACCGGCGCGCGCGCCCGGTGATCACGGCGACCCAGATGCTGGAATCGATGGTACATACGCCACGTCCCACCCGCGCGGAGGCCTCCGACGTGGCCAACGCCATCCTGGACGGCACCGACGCGGTGATGCTCTCGGCCGAGACGGCGATCGGGCGGTATCCGGTGAAGGCGGTCAAGGCCATGGCGCGGATCATCGCGGAGATCGAGGGACAGGCTGGCGGCGATACCCTGCCGCGCCGCCGCCGCAGCGACCTGCCGGGTCCGCTGCGGCCACGCACGAGCGATGACGCCATCGCATTCGCGACGGGCGTCGCTGCCGAGATGCTCAAGGCCCCGCTCATCGTCTGCTTCACCAAGAGCGGTTTCACTGCCCGGAAAATCGCGGCCAATCGGCCCGTCACGCCCATCGTGGGGCTCTCGACCGAGCCGTCCACCTGCCGCAGCCTCGCCCTCGTGTGGGGTGTGGCCCCGGCGCTTGCCGATCACGCGCCGACGTACGAGGCGATGCTGGGCCGCGCGCGGGAGCGACTCCTGGCGCGCGGGGTCGTACAGCCGGGGGATCGCATCGTGGTGACGGCCGGTGTGCCGTTCGACGTGATCGGTACGACGTCGTTCGGGGTCCCCGTCATCGGCTGTGACTGTCCGGTCTGCACGTCGGACGATCCGCGCGACCGCCGCAGCCGTACGGCGGCGGTGGTGGAGCTGGACTCCGGCGCGCGGCTGCTCATCGACACGCCACCGGAGTTGAGGGTTCAGCTCACTGGCAGCGGTATCCCCGCGGTGGACGCCGTGCTGTACACGCACGAGCACGCCGATCACGTACACGGGATCGACGATCTGCGTGCCCTCTCCGTGCGGCGCGGGCGCCTGCCGATCTACGGCCCGCGGGAGACTATCGAGCTGTTGCAGCAGCGGTTCCGCTACATCTTCGACGCGGGCGTGGAGCCGCCCCCGGGGACCAGCAAGCCGGAGCTGGTGGCCCAGGCCATCGAGCCCTACGTGGAGGTGACGGTCGCCGGCGTGCCGGTGCTGCCTGTCGAGGCGGACCACGGCGGCTCCCGGGTATTCGGGTACCGGATCGGGCCGGTCGCCTATCTGACCGACGCCAAGGCGCTGCCCGAGGAGACCGTGCGGCGACTCGAGGGCGTCGAGGTGCTGGTGCTCAATGCCCTGTTCGAGAAGCCCCATCCAACGCACCTCTCGATTCCCGAGGCGGTCGAGATGGCGCGGGTGATCGGGGCGCGGCAGGCGTTCCTCACGCACCTGACCCATCGGTACTCTCACGCGGAGCTCGAGGCGCGTCTCCCCCAGGGGGTCTCCCCCGCCCATGACGGGCTGGAAGTGGTCTTTTGACGCCCTTTCGGGGGCGTGGTAGTATTCAACTGGGGTTCTGAAGTACTACGGAGGGACGATGCCACACGTTCGCGATGACAAACCCGTCATAATCGTTGAGCGGTCGAGCGGCGGGCTCGGCGGGTTCCTGTTCGGCCTGCTGGTGGGAGCGGGGGCAGCGTTGCTGTTCGCTCCCCAGAGCGGCGAGGAGACGCGCCGGGTGATCAAGGACCGCAGCCGCCAATTGCGTGACGATGCGCAGTCAAAGGCCGAGGAGTGGCGTGAGCAGGTGGAGGAGGGGTACGGGCGCGCCAGGGAGCGCGTCGAGGACGGCTTCGAGACCGCGCGACGCGGCCTGCGGGACACGCGCGAGGGCGCCCAGGATGCCCTCGATGCCGGCAAGGCCGCCGTGCACTCCGCCCGGGACGAGTTGGAGCGGAGGCTCGCCGACTCACGCTCGCGCGGCAAGGGTAGTCGCGCCGACGAAGACGAGGCGGCGGAGTAGGAGTACCGCACCCCCGCGTGCCAGCACCACGACGTCGAGGGTGGGCCTTCTCCCCCTTCGGCTTTGTGCGCCGGGTGTTCATCGGCGCCTACGACGACCAGATCCTCTTTCTCGGGAGCGCTCTCACCTTCGACGCGCTGCTCGCGGCGCTCCCTTTTGCCCTTCTCCTTCTTGCAGCGTTCGGTTACTTCGTGCACGCGGGCGACGACGCCATGGCGGATGTGCTCCGCGTGCTCGACCAGATCCTGCCGCGGACTACGGGAGGTGAGGGCCCACTCGAGCGAGCGGAGCGCATCATCACGGGATTGGTGGACAGCAGGGCCGAGCTGACCATCTACGGTATCCCCCTGTTCCTCTGGTTCGCGACCCGGTTCTTCAGTGCCGTCCGCTCTTCCCTGAACGAGATCTTCGATACCCCGGAGACGCGCTCCT
Source organism: Gemmatimonadota bacterium (assembly GCA_039584455.1). Taxonomy (GTDB): domain Bacteria; phylum Gemmatimonadota; class Gemmatimonadetes; order Gemmatimonadales; family GWC2-71-9; genus WVYX01. The sequence goes on along the minus strand of JBDGXT010000105.1, from coordinate 4,386 downwards.
ACTTTGTGGGGAAGGGGCTCGACTTCGCGCTCGTGATCATGACGCTGGTGCTGTTGGTGGCGAATGCCCTCCTCACCGTCATCGTGGCGAATTACCCGTTCATCGGGCGCTTCGTGGTGGGCATCTCGACCTACGTGGTGGGCATCCTGCTGTTCTACATCGTGTATACCTTTGCCCCCACGCGGCCCATGCGCTGGGACACGGCGGTGGTAGCCGCGGCCGTGGCCGCCCTCGGGTTCGAGATCGCCAAGAAGCTGTACAGTGTGTACCTCACGCAGTTCACCACCATCGACCGCCTGATCTCCAACGCCAACTTCATCGCGATCCTGCTGCTCGTGGTCTGGATCTATTTCATGGCCTGTGTCTTTCTGCTCGGTGGCGAGGTGGCGGAGACGTACGACCTGGCGCGCCGGCACCGGGAGCAGCGCGCGATCCTGGAGTGAGTGCCCATGCCCGCTGACCGCGTGATCGACCTGCGTAGCGACACCGTCACGCGCCCGTCGCCCGAGATGCGGCGGCACATGGCCGAGGCCGAGGTCGGAGACGACGTTCTTTCCCTCCGGGGTCGGCGCCAACCAGGCGGGGATCTGGCTGAACACCGAGCCCGGCACCGAGCTCATCCTCGAGGCCAACGCCCACCTGGTGCATTACGAGATCGCCGGTGTGGCGGCGCTGGCGGGAGTCCAGATCCGGCCCGTCACCACGTCGGACGGGGTGCTCACCCCGGAGCTGGTGCGCGATGCCTGGCGCCCGGTGTCGCCCCACGTGCCGCGCATTAGTGCCGTGGCGGCCGAGAACACGCACAACGCCGCCGGTGGCAAGGTGATGCCGCTCGAGGTGTGGGACCGTCTGGTCGCGTTGACCGGAGAGAAGGGCGTCCCGCTTCACCTCGACGGCGCGCGCGGCGCTCGGGGTTACGCCCGCGCGGGCGGCCCGGGGGGCGCACACCGTGATGGTCTCCCTGTCGAAGGGGTTGGGGTGTCCCGTGGGAAGCTGTCTCGCCGGGGACGAGCCGCTCATGGAGCGCGCCCGCGAGGTGCGCAAGCGCCTCGGCGGCGGCATGCGGCAGTCGGGGATCCTGGCGGCGGCCGGTCTGTACGCGCTGGAGCACAACCTCGGGCGGCTCGGCGAGGACCACGCGAATGCCCAGCTGCTGGCCGAGCGGCTCGACGGACACGAAGCGGTGCGGCCGCTCCCGCCCGACACCAACATCATCATGCTCGATCTCGTGGGTCGCGATACGGCCGACACGGCGCTTCCCAAACTGGCCGATGCCGGCGTGTTGCTGGTGCCGTTCGGCCCCACCAGGCTCCGGGCGGTCACCCACCTCGACGCACCACGGGAGGACGTGCTGCGGGCGGCGGAGGTCATCGCGTCGACGCTCGAGTAGCCGTGCGATCATCAAGTGTATTGCCGGGGAGGTCCATCAGTGCGTAATTGGGGCGGAGCCTAACCATGCACATAGTCGTCGTCGGCGCAGGCGAAGTCGGCTACCATGTGGCCGAACGTCTCTCCAGCCAGCAGCACGATGTCGTGGTGGTGGACCTCGAGCAGAACCGGCTCGAGTATGTAGCCAACCATCTCGATGTGGCGGTGGTGGAGGGAAGCGGCACCAGCACCGGCGTGCTGGAGGAAGCCGGCATCCGCAAGGCTGGGCTGCTGCTCGCGGTCACCAATGTGGACGAAGTGAACCTGGTGAGCTGCATGAGTGCGCGCGGCGTACCCGGCATCTTCAAGGTGGCCCGCGTCTCCAACCCCGCCTTTTACCGCGACGCCCGCAACCTCAAACCGGATGCGTTCGGGGTGGACATGCTCATCAACCCCGAGCGGGAGCTGGCGCTCGAGACGATGCGCCTGCTCCACTCGACCGCGGCCACCGACATCGCGGTGTTCGCAGGGGGCGCGGTGCAGCTCCTGGGATTCACGGTGAAATCGGAGGCGCCCATCGCCGGACGCCGCCTCGTGGACATCGCCTCGGAAGAGGGTGACCGCCCGCTGCTCACCGTCGCCATCGAGCGGGAAGGGGAGACCCTCGTGCCCGACGGCGCCACCAAGATCGTCGCCGGTGACCACATCTACGTCGCCGCCACCGAGGCGGAGATCCCGCGCGCGCTCGAGCTGCTCGGCTACGAGGCCGCACCGATGCGGCGGGTGATGATCACGGGTGGGAGCACCGAGGCGTTCTACGTGGCGCAGCTGCTCAACCAGCACCGCGTGCAGGTCACCATGCTGGTGGCGGAGCGGCAACGGGCGCAGGAGCTGGCCGAGAGGCTCGAGAAGGTCCTCGTGCTGCACGGTGACGCCACCGATGTCGAGCTGTTGGAGCTCGAAGGCGTGAGCGGCGCAGACGGGTTCGTGGCGCTGAGCGATGCGGACGAGACCAACATCTTGTCCTCGCTGGTCGCCAAGCACGCCGGGGTGAAGCGGGTGATCACGCTGGTCAACAAGAAGGATTACGTGCCCCTGGCGAGGCGCATCGGTCTCGACGCAGCGGTGAGCCCGCGTCTCTCCGCAGCGAACGCGATCCTGCGGTACGTGCGGCGGGGGACGGTGACGCGCGTGGCCACCTTCAAGGGCAGCGACGCCGAGGCGATCGCGTTCGAGGTCACCTCCGCCTCGCCGATCGCAGGCAAGCGGTTGGCGGAAGCCGGCTTCCCCAAGGGCTCCATTGTCGCCGCCATCGTGCGGGGCACGGAGGTGACGGTCCCTCGAGGGAACGACCTGCTCCAGGCGGGTGACACGACCATCGTGTTCGTGCTCCCGGACGCGGTTGCGGACGTGACGGCGCTGTTTCCCTCGTGAACATCCGAGAGGTCCTTCACCTCGTCGGTGCGCTGCTCGTTTGGGTGGCCGTCGCGATGGTACCGCCGACCGTCGTGGCGGTGTTCGATGGCCTCACGGTTCCCTGGGCGGTCACCACGCTGAGTACGGCGTTCGTGGGAGGACTCCTCTGGTGGTTCACCCCCCGGGAGATCTCCATCAACACTCGCGAGGGGATTGCCATCGTGGGTCTCGGGTGGCTCGTCGTCGTGGCCGCTGGCAGCATCCCCTTCATCGCCACGGGTGTGGCCCCCACCGTGGCCGGAGCTTTGTTCGAGTCGGTCTCCGGATTCACCACGACGGGCGCCACCATCTACGCCAGCATCGAGGACCTGCCGCGGAGCATTCTCCTGTGGCGCAGCGTCACTCACTGGCTGGGAGGCATGGGGATCATCGTGCTGGGCGTGGCGATTCTCCCGTTGTTGGGGATGGGCGGTGCCCAGTTGTTCCGCGCGGAGGCACCGGGCATCCCCAGCGACCGACTGCGCCCGCGCATCGCCTCCACGGCGCGCCTGCTGTGGGGGGTGTACGCGCTGTTCACCGCCGTGTTGGCGGTCATCTACCTCGTGCTTGGGATGTCGTTGTTCGACGCGGTGAACCACGCGATGAGCTGCCTCGCGACCGGCGGGTTCTCCACGCGCACGGCGTCCCTGGGTGCCTTCGGTGCGTCTATCCAGTGGGTGACCGTGTTCTTCATGCTGGTGGCGGGCACCAACTTCACGCTGCATTACCGGTGGCTCACCGGCCGCTGGCTCGTCTACTTCAAGGACTACGAGTGGCGCTGGTACGCAGCGATCGGGTTCCTCTCGGTCGTGCTGTGCTTCATTGCGCTCGGACTGACCAGCGGCGATTGGGACGCGTCTGTCCGCCCCGCCGCGTTCAACGTGACGGCCATCCTCACGACCAGCGGCTTCGCCACCGCCGACTTCGCCCTGTGGCCCGCGGTGTGTCAGGTCGTGTTGCTCGGCCTGATGTTCATGGGGGCGATGGGGGGATCGACCGGCGGCGGGTTCAAGGTCGTGCGGGCGGCGGTCGTCGCGAAGCACACCCTGGGGGAGATCAAGAAGATCCTGCATCCCCGAGCGGTGGTCGTCACCAAGATCGGTGCACGTGCGGTCCGCTCGGAGGTGCTCCACAACGTACTGGCGTTCCTCGCCCTCTACGGGATGACGCATGGGCTCGGGACGATCGTCATGGCCGCGCTGGGCAACGACCTCGTAACCTCGTTCAGCGAGCATCGGTCCGGGGCTCGGCGCGGTGGGGCCCGCCTCCCACTATGGCGACCTCGGCCCCACCGCCCACGTAGTGCTCGCTACCCTCATGCTGCTGGGACGGCTCGAGTTCTATACCCTTCTGGTGTTGGTGATTCCGTCCACCTGGCAGAAGTGGGGGGGGCACAGATAGATCCCCGTTCCCAGTGGTGCGGGGTGCTCGGGGTAGCTAGCTTACAGTGCCCCAGGTCCGGGGGACTCGTGCGCGCGAACCGCGTCAGGACCGTGCAGGTAGCAGCGCTAAGCGATGTCACGTGTCGCCTCGGGGTGCCTGGGGCACTCATTTGATTCCCGA
>JBDGXT010000104.1:0-7200 GCA_039584455.1 Gemmatimonadota bacterium | reverse complement strand
GTCGATGAACGGCTCCACCAGCGCGACGACGCCCTCGGAGACCGGCTCGTCGGTCTTGGCGGCCGCGTGGGCGATCGGTGCCGAGCCCTGGCCCGCCTCGTTGGAGAAGAGCCCCCGCTTCACGCCCCACATCATGGTGAGCAGGAAGATGCCGACCCCGGTGCCGGCCACGCCGGCGGTCGGATTGAAGGCCTCGCGGAAGATGAGGGCGAACGTGGGAACGACCTCGCCTACGTTGAGCAGGATGATGATGAGCGCTCCGGCCACGTAGATCGCCGCCATGGCCGGTGCGAGAACGCTGGTCACCCGCCCGATCCGGGTGATGCCCCCGATGATCACCATCGCCACGATGGTCGCGGTGAACAGGCCGGTGACCCACACCGGGATTCCCACGATCGTGTTCATCGTGTCGGCGACTGTGTTGGCCTGGATGGCGTTGCCGGTGAGGAATGCCGTCGTTCCCAGCATCACCGCGAAGAACACTGCCAACGGCCTCCACGCGGGTCCCAGCCCGCGCTCGATGTAGTACATGGGCCCGCCCGAGACCGAGCCCTCCCACTTGTGCGGGTCGGCGTCCACCTTCTCGACCGTGCGGTAGTGCTGCGCGAGCGTGACCTCGGAGAACTTGGTGGCCATCCCCACGAACGCCGTCATCCACATCCAGAACAACGCGCCCGGGCCGCCCCAGTGAATGGCCAGTGCCACACCGGCGATGTTGCCGATCCCGACCGTGGCCGAGAGGGCGGTCGTCAACGCCTGGAAGTGGGAAACGTCCCCCGGCTCGGCCGGGTCGTCGTAATAGCCCGAGGTGACCCTAAAGCCGTGTCCCAGCTTGCGCAGCTGCAGGAACCCCAGCCGCACCGTGAGGAAGATCCCCGTGCCCAGGAGCGCGACCACCACCCAGGGGATCTCCTCCCCCCGGAACGGGATCCCGCGGTCCCAGATGTACTCGGACGCGGTCGTGACGATTCTCGCGAGCAGTTCCATGCGTGTCTTCTGGTGGATGAAGGGTCACAAGATGGGTCCAGCGAGGGCAGCGGGGCAAGGCCCAGGTCGGTGAGTGTGATTAGATTGGTACGCGCATGGCATCAGCCAGGAAGTCCTCGGCGAAGAAGTCCGCTCCGTCGCGCGGTGTCCGGGTTCCCGAGGCGCGGCGCCGGGCGGCGAAGCAGGTGCTCAAGTTGTTCGAGCCGGGGATGCGGGTGGCCCTCACCACCCACGTCAACGCCGACGGTGACGGAGCGGGCAGCGAGGTGGCGCTGTGGCACCTCCTCACGCGGCGCGGCGTCCGCGCGGTGATCACCAATCCCACGCCATTTCCGGAGCGGTTCGGCTTCCTGTTGGACACGGCGCCTGGCGCCGACAAGTCGTCGGCGGGCGTCAAGCATCTGGAGCGGGCCGATGCCGTCGTGGTGCTCGACATCGCCGATCTCGACCGCCTGGGACACCTGGCGCGCGTGGTGGACAAGGTGAAGGTGCCGGTGGCATGCATCGACCACCACGTGAGCGACGGCACCCTCCCTCCCGGCCCGCGGCTGGTGGACGCGGCGGCGTGCGCCACCGGCGAACTGGTGTATGACTTGGCCCGGTCGGCCCGCTGGGAGCTCACGACCGAGGCGGCGCGCGCCCTCTACGTCGCGGTGTTGACCGACACTGGGGGGTTCCGCTTCAGCAACACGTCACCGCGTACGCTCCAGATCGCGGCCCACCTGCTTGAGCGCGGGCTGGACGCGGAACAGATCTATCGTGAGATCTATGCGTCCGAGCCCGAGGGGAAGATCCGGTTACTGGGTGAGGTGCTCGAGACCCTCGTGGTCGAGCCGGAGCACCAGTTGGCGTGGGTGACGGTGCCGCCGGGCGCCATGAAGCGGCACGGCATCGAGGCGTCCGACTTGGACGGCATCGTGGAGTTCGCGCGGGCCGTGCGCGGCGTACACCTCGCCATCCTGTTCCGCGAGCTCGCCAGCGGTCGCATCAAGGTGTCGTTCCGCTCGGTCGGCGACGTGGACGTGGCCCGCATGGCGGAGTCGTTTGGCGGGGGCGGTCACCGCAGAGCAGCCGGCGCCTCGCTCGAAGGCACGCTGGACGAAGTGCAGGCCCGCGTGCTCGGCGCGGCGCGTTCGGTTGCTCGGTCCTGACGACCCGTCTATCATTCCTCGACCATGTCCAGGAAACTCGATGCGCTCGTCGCGGGCGCGCTGACCAACGTCCGCAATCCTCGTGTGGACAACGACGTGATCTCGGCGGGGATGGTGCAGGACCTGGCCATCGACAAGCAAGGAGGCGTCGCGTTCACGTTCCTGCTCACGCAGGACGACCCCGCGAGTCTGGTCCGGGAGGCGCGCAAGGCGGTGCAGGCGGTGGAAGGCGTGACGGACGTGAAGATCGAGGTCCTGGAGCCCGCCAAAGCTGGCGCCGCGAGCCCCGCTCCTGCTGCGGCTCCCGGAGCGGCGCCGGCCGCTGCGGCTACGCCGCAGGCGGTGGAGATTCCCGCGCTCGGCTCGGTCATCGCGGTGTCCAGCGGCAAGGGGGGGGTGGGGAAGTCCACCGTCGCCGCCAACATCGCGGCGGAGCTGGCGCGGCTGGGTCACCGCGTCGGCATCATGGACGCCGATATCTACGGTCCCAACATCCCGCGCCTGTTCGGAATCGACGGGCGCCCCCCGGTGCGCGACCAGCGCATTCTGCCGCTCGAGAAGTACGGCGTGAAGCTCATCTCGCTCGGCCTTCTGGTCGAGCGGGACATGCCCGCCATCTGGCGGGGCCCCATCGTCACCAAGATCATCCACCAGTTCTTGCGGGACGTGGAGTGGGGCGAGCTGGACTACTTCCTGGTGGATCTGCCGCCCGGAACGGGTGACGCGCAGCTGTCCCTCGCGCAGGCCGTGTTCATGAAGGGCGGAATCATCGTCACCACGCCGCAGGAGATGGCGACCGGCGATGCGCTGCGCGGCGCCAAGATGTTCGAGCGCGTGGGCGTGCCGGTGCTCGGCGTGGTGGAGAACATGAGCTACTTCGAGTGCCCGCACTGCGGCGACCGCAGCGAGGTGTTCTCGGGCGGCGGCGGACAGCGCCTCGCAGAGGAGCTGGAGGTTCCGCTCTTGGGCCAGGTTCCCCTGCAGGCCGGAATGACGGCGGAGCAGGACGAGGGGAAGCCGGTGGTGGTGGGGCAGCCCGACTCACCCGCGGGCAAGGCCCTGGCTGCGATCGCTAAGGAAGTGGCCGACCGGGCCGGCGGGAGGAGTATCTCGCTGCCCGTCATAACCGGCTAGGCGGCCCAACGACGCTGTAGCCCCCGCGGGCATCCGGAGGCTCGATGCCGCAACTCATCACCCTCCTCACCGATTTCGGCCAGAGCGACAGCTACGTCGCCGAGGTGAAGGGCGCCGTGCTCTCGGCCGCACCGGGTGCCACGCTCATCGACATCAGCCACGATGTCCCCCTGGGCAACGTGGTGGCCGCCCAATACCTCCTCGCGCGCACCTGGCAGCGTTACCCGCTAGGGACGGTGCACCTGGCCGTCGTCGATCCCGGGGTCGGCACCGCCCGGCGCGCGCTCGCGGCGAGCACCCAGGGCCATCATTTCGTGGCGCCGGACAACGGACTGCTCACGCCGGTGCTGGACGCCGCGACCGTGGTCGAGCTTACCATCCCGGACGACGCCTCGGCCACGTTCCATGGGCGGGACGTCTTTGCGCCAGCCGCGGCCCGCCTCGCACTGGGAGAAGACCCGTCGAGCCTCGGCCCGCCGGTCACCGATCCGCTGCTCTCGCCACTCCCCGCTCTCAGCGAGGACCAGGGCGTGGTGGTGGGTGAGGTCGTGTACATCGACCGCTTCGGGACTCTGATCACGAATATCCCGGCGACGGCCATCGAGGGGGCCGGCCTCATCACGATCGGCGGCGAGTTCAGCGCGCCCGTGGGGCGCACGTTCAGAGACGTGGAGCTCGGTGCGCTGGTGGCGTTTGGCGGGTCGGGTGGCACGGTCGAGATTGCGGCACGAGAGCGCTCGGCGGCGCAGGCGCTGGGAGTGGGTGTGGGAGCGGAGGTGCGGGTGGGCGCTACGGAGACGCGGGGCGAGGTCGGGGGCTAGAAGCCTCCCTCCACCCACTCCACGTTCACGTCACCCAGCGCCGCCTTGATGTCGAGGCGGAGCTTCTGCTCGGCGCCGTCGTAGTCGTGGCTGATGTAGCGGGAGCCGCGCTTCACGAACCCCGATGCCTCGAAGCCAGCGAAGATGCGGTCGATGTCCACCTCGATCCCGAGGCCGATCGGCAGGCGCAGGTTCACCTCACCGAATCCCATCACAATGCTCACGCGGGTGTTCACTGCGCCATCCCACTGCCCGGTGAAGTCCAGGGTGATGTCGCCCACCCCGCCCGCGACCTCGATGACCCGGCAGCGCGCGTTACCGAGCTGCTTCAGGGTGAACTCGGCGGCGCCGGCGCCCACCTCCAGCCGATCGCAGACAATGGGGTTGGGCTCGTCGAACGAGATCACGCTCTCGCTCGCACCGGTCTTGATCTCGGCCCGCTCGAGCGGGATACCGCCCAGGTCGATCTCCGCCCTGGCCGCGCCGAACTTGAGCTCGAGCGACGTGGGCACTGAGCGGGAGAGCCCGACCGTCAGATACTGCTCGGTGTCGTCGTAGTCGAGGTCGAGACCGCTCTCGACCTCTGGGATCACGCCCAGGTTCAGGCGGCCACGCCTGGCGTCGTAGTCGATGCGCGGCTCGAAATACTCGGCGTCGTACAGAATGTCCGTGTGGTACAGTGTATTGCCGTCGGTGGGATGCAGGCGGAAGGTGCCGACCGCGAACTCCACCTCGACGCGCAGTCGCTCCTCGCCGTGCACCCGGCGCGAGCCGGAGACCGATTGCCAGGTCTGCCCCGCCGCGAGGCTCGGCAGGAGCAGGAGCGCTCCCACCGTGGTGATCGGGAGGAGACGCCGGAGGCTCATGTGCCGGAGCGTGGCACGCGTCCGCGCTGACGAGCCGACGGCACCGTATCGGAGGTCCAGAACTGCTCGTCCGTGAGCGCAAGATCGAGGCGCCGCACGAACGTGCCCTTGACACCGCCCCGCGTGAGGATCGTAGCGCCAAATCCGGCGGTGGCGAGCACCCAGGTGATCGTCCCCGCGCTCACCACGGCGATCGGTCCGGCTACGGCCACGCGCCCGAGCAACACGGCGGGGAGCCAGATGGCCATCAGGCCGAGGAGTCCGTACACGATGTAGCGGTAGGTCCCCCACGTCTGGACCGCCTCGCCCCGCGCCATCTTGCGGCGCAGGTAGATCTCGCCGACCGTGCGCGCAACGGCGACGTAACCGGCCACGACCGCCAGGAAGAGGCCGAGCACGAATGCCAGCACGGCGAACGGGATCACCACGACCCCGATGACCGTGAGGGCCAGCCCCACAACCATCATCCCGAACGCCGGGAGGATCAGCGGCTGGGCGAAGAGCCCCGCCAGGAAGGAGCGCCCGAAGGAACTCCATACCGTGTCGGCGACCGTCTCCAGTTGCCGCGGGGCGAAGAACAGCATGCCGAGGCCGAGGAACGCCATCGCGATGAACGTGGCCAACAGGCTCATGGCGTTGCCGACGACGCCTCCCACGAAGGACGTTCCCTCCTGTACCAGCTCGTACCGCATGGGACCCGGTGCGGGGCGAGCCTCGACGCTGACCCGAGGGGCCGTGACGACGGCGACGCCCGAGGGCGCGACCGCGATCTCGGCGCAATCCTCGCATCCCTCTTCGGCGTGGCCCCGCTCCATTTCGAGCGTGACCAGCTCGGGCAGCATGACGTCGACCATCTCCAGGGCGGCCAGCACCTCAGTGATCACGGCGTAGGTCGACTCCTCGGCCCCGGTGAACTCCTCGGTCTCGATCTCTTGGAGCTCCGCCAACAGGCCCTCGGTCTCCTGGGTGCGCGAGTTGTCCACCGCCTCGCGCACCGACTGTTCGAGGGCGCCGCCCTGCTCGTACCGTCCCACCTCCACGCCGTTCAGGAGCACGCGACCGTGGATGAGCGTGAGCGAGAGCGTCTCTCCCCCTGCGATCTCGATGATCCAGCGCCTAATGCCTGTCATGGAGCGACGACCTCGTAGCACTCGCAGCACTCATGGTGCGGTACAGGCCCCACGCGCAGCTCGCGAGGAGCACCAGGTAGGCAACGACCACGACCGTCAGGGCCCGGGCGTTGGGGAGCAGTGCGCTCGCCATGGTGTTCACAGTTGAAACGATCTCCGAGATGAGCGCCACCGCCGCCGCCCAGGCCACCGGGATGCCCTCCGCCACGAGCCACCCCAGAAACGCCCCGATCTCAGCCGTATTGGCGGCGACCAGCGCGGTCAGGGCGATGATCGGAATCAGGCTGCCGAGCGCAAAGGCCCCCACGATCAGCCACACCTGGCCCGTCTCGACCAGCTCGCCCCAATACCCCTCGACGCGCCGCAGCCACAACGGGTGAGGTCGCCACACGCGGGCCAGCACCCGGTTGTCGAATCCCGGGCCGGGCGTCCAGGCCGGCAGCGTGGAGAGCATCCGGTGGATCGCCGGATCCTCTTGCGCTGGCGTGAGTTCACTCCTCGTACGGTTTTCCATCTCACACTCCCTTACGGACCCACGGGGCCCGGGTTTCACTCCCTCAGGGGGGCCAGCGTCTCCTTCAGCTCCGCTCTGGCGCGGTGGATGTAGGTCTTCACGGTGCCGAGAGGTAGATCGAGGGCCTCAGCGATCTCGTCGTATGGCCGGCCCTCGACATGTCGCATGATGATACAGGAGCGATACTCCGGCCTGAGCCGCCCGATCGCATCTTCGATCTGCGTGCCAATCTCGCGGGCCTCCAGCTCGTCCAGCGGTGACTCCGACCCGTCCCCCAGCTGCAGCGCGGTGGCCTCTACGCGATCGGGGGTCGTGGCGTCGGGCCTGCCCTCCAGGGAGAGGGTGTCCAGCTCCTTGCGCCGCAGGTGATCGATGGCGGCGTTGTTGGCAATCTTGAAGATCCAGGAGGAGAACTTGTACTCGGGCCGGTAGCGGTCGATCGCGTTGAGGACCTTGACGAACGTCTCCTGCGTGAGGTCCTCCGCCAGCTCCCGGTCCCGCACCATGCGGTAGACGAGCGAGAACACGGGGCGCTGATAGCGGCGGAGCAGCTCGCGGTACGCGGCCTCGGCGCCGTCGGTCGCCCACTCCACCACC
>JBDGXT010000384.1:0-2706 GCA_039584455.1 Gemmatimonadota bacterium | reverse complement strand
AGGTACAGCGCCGGGATGCCGGCCTTGGCGAAGCTGACTTGGTCGGAGCGGTAGAAGCTCCCCGCGTTGGGGTTGGGGTCGCCCGCCGGCCGCAGGCCGTTCTCCTCGGCCACGGTTGCGAACACCGTACCCAGGCTGCTCATGTCGATCCCGATCGCGGCCGCGTCGTTGGTCACGCCGAGCGACTGCGGCGAGTCCACGTTGAAGTTGGCGACGATCTGTTCACGCGGGATCGGCGGGTTCGCAACGAACGCGCTGCTACCGAGTAGGCCGCCCTCTTCGGCGGTAACGCCTCGGCGGCGGCCAGGATCGCTGCGGTTCCCAGGGCGTTGTCCTGCGCGCCGTTGAAGATCTTGTCGTCACCCTCGACGCTCGGGTTCACGCCGAGGTGGTCGTGGTGCGCGGTGAACACGAGGTACTGATCGGCGAGCGCCGGGTCACTGCCCCTCAGCACGCCCGCGACGTTCCACGCCTCGACGCGCTCAACGGCCGTCTCGATGTGCGCGGTCACGCGGTACCCTGTGTCCCGTGGCCGGAAGTCGCGTCGCGCTGCCATGGCGAACAGGCCGGCGAGGTCCGTGCCCATCGAGGAGGCGATGCGCTCCGACAGCGTCGAGTCGATCCATGAGAGGAGATCGAGCTGGTAGGTCCGCTGCCAGATGCGGCGCGAGCCGGTGTTGCCGATTACGCTGAACCCGTAGCTGGCCGACTCGGTGGTGTGGATGACGATGGCACCGGCGGCACCGTGCTTCTGGGCCTGCTCGAACTTGTAGGTCCAGCGCCCGTAGTATGTGCGCGCCGGGCCGCCGAACAACTCTTCACCGTCGTCTTCGACGGGCGGGTCGTTGTTGAGGAAGAGCAGGACTTTGCCCCGCATGTCCTGACCCTTGAAGTCGTCCCAGTCGTGCTCCGGCGCCTCGACCCCGTAGCCCACGAACACGATCGGCACGTTCCGCAGATGGACGGTGTCCTCCTCCGCCGTCGACCAGTAGGTGACGTTCTGGTCGTTCTCGAGCGGTAGGGTGGTCCGCGGCGTTCTTGCGCATCCCGACCAGCTCGACCGGGAGCATGAAGCCGTCGCCCACTGGCTCGAGGCCGATCTGCTCGAGGCGCTGCGCGATGTACGCGACCGCGCGGGCCTCGCCGGGCGTGCTGGGGGCGCGGCCCTCCATGCTGTCGGCCGAGAGGACCTCCACGTCAGCCAGAATGCCGTCGGCGGTGATGCGCTGTGCTGGGTCGGGAGTGCAGGCCGCGGCCGCGAGGGCAGCGGCGACGAGTGCGAACGAGAGACGTGCGTGCATCGTCTTGGACCTCGAGTGATTCTGCAAGTGCGTGGTGAGTGGCAGCGCCGCAGCTCGGCGCCGGGAGGAGAATACCGCGCGGGACCGGTGGGTAGAAGGGGTGGAGTTAGGTGGCAGCTGCCTGCCGCGACACCACCGTCTCGTGCCGCCGTCGGCTGGCGTGGCAGCCGAATCCGACTATCTTGATCCCCTTTGGCGCCCATACCCAATCGCCGTCTCACAGGGGGACTCGATGGCCCGACGACTCACCACGCTGCTACTCGGCTCGGTCGTGCTGAACACCGCCTGCACGAGTGAGGCGGCCCAACAGACTGAGCAGGCGGTCACCACCTCCATCCCCGCGGCCATCCTCGGCGAGGCGCCTGAGCCACAAGGGGAGGCCGCCAGCTACGTGCCGGGCGACGCGGCGACGACCGGCTACCTGGCCGTGCCCGAGGGTGAGGGGCCGTTCCCAGCGCTGATCCTGATCCACGAGTGGAACGGACTGACCGATCGCGTGCGCCAGGTCGCGGACGCGTTCGCCGAGCAAGGATACGTCGCGCTCGCCGCCGACCTGTATCAGGGACGTACCGGCGCCAACCGCGACGAGAACATGGCACTGGTCGAGGAGGCGCGCGGCAACATGGCCGCCGTGATTGCCAACCTCGACGCGGCGCAGCGCTTCCTGCGCGAGCGCGGCGATGTGACGGGCAAAGTGGGCGTCATGGGCTGGTGCTTCGGCGGCGGCATCGCGCTGAGCTACGCGCTGGGCGGCGAGCATCACGACGGCACTGCCATCTTCTACGGCTCGCTGGTCGAGGATCCCGCGGAGCTGGCCCGGCTGGATCACCCGGTGTACGGCACGTTCGCCGAGATGGACCGCGGAATCCCGCCCGAGCAGGTGGAGCGGTTCGCTGCGGCGCTCGACTCGATCGGCATCGACAACGATATCCACATCTACGACGCCGTGAACCACGGCTTCTGGCTGCGGGTGGACGGCGACCGCGAGCTACGCGAGGCGCCGGCGCAGAACGCGTGGGATCGGCTGCTGGCATACCTGGCACGGGTGCTGAGCTAGACGGCGCTGTGTGGGCTGGCTGCGGACACGTAACCAGGTCACGGATCCAGATTCAGGCCGTTCCAGGCCGGTACTTCCGTAATTCCCTGGAGAGGGCTATTTTCTTGGCAGCGACGGGCGTGCCCGGTTGGCACGCGAGGCACCGGAGAACACCGAGAAGGGGGATCTGGCAAGCCGCGGATCTCTTTTTTTGTTGGTATCCACGCCGGGAAGGGGCAGTCTCAGGACGGTCCTCACCGGCAGCCCAACGCGGGGGCAATGACCGCGGTTAGCTGATGCGCGATCGGTAGGTACGGGAAACCGGACTCCGACGAACATCAACACAACACAACAAGGAGTACGGCATGC
>JBDGXT010000383.1:0-3232 GCA_039584455.1 Gemmatimonadota bacterium | reverse complement strand
CGGGACCGGTGGTCCCAGAAGAGACAGGTGGACCTCCAGCCCGGCGAGCTCAGCTGGTGACAGCGGCGCGAAGCGGGGATCCCGAAACGCCGCAGCGTGCGCGTTGTGCGATACATCGGATGCGAGCGGCCGGTACGCCTCGAAGGTCCCGATGCAGCCGCGCAGCGCGCCGTCGAGCTCCAGGGTGACGAAGCTGGCCCCGGGGCGGCCGAGCGCCTCCGGCACCTCATCGAGGTCGACCGACAGCGGTTCGCCGACGTCGAGACCGTGCTGGATGGAAGCCCGGGCGATCGCCAGCAGCGCCTCCGCGTCCGTGGGCGACAGGGAACTCGGCGCCTCGGGCTCGCCGGTGCGTGGGGGCTCCTCTGATGCCATGTACGTCGCTCCTCCCCCGTACCAGCAGAATCTACCCCTGCGGCGGCGCTTGCCTAGCCGCGCACGGAGTGCAGGATAGGGTGAAAGAGGAAGCGACTTGCCTGCCAGAAGGGAAGCGTCTCATCGCGCATCCGTGATGCCCGACCTCACCATCCGCCCCATGCGTCCCGGCGAGGAAGCCGCGGTCATCGCGCTGGTGAAGCGCGTGTTCGACGAGACCGTTGCTCCACATCATTCTAAGGCCGGTGTGCGGCAGTTCTACACGTACGCCGCGCCAGAGCCGCTCACCGCACGGTCACAGAGCGATCACGTCGTGCTGGTTGCGGTACAGGGCGGCACGCTCGTCGGCATGATCGAAATGAGGCGCGCCGAGCACGTCGCCATGTTGTTCGTCGAGCCTCAGGGCCGTGGCATCGGGCGCCGCCTCCTGCGGACTGCGCTCGCCGTCAGCGTGTCCAGGAATCCGGGGCTGGAGCGCGTGACGGTGCACTCGTCACCCAACGCCGTCCCAGCCTATGAGCGCCTCGGCTTTCGCGCGATGGATCAGGAGCGCGAGCTGAACGGCATTCGGTTCATCCCGATGGCGCTGGAGATCACGCCGTAGCGTCTGCACCCCGCGGCATCAGGAGCGCCAGCACGATCGCCACAAGGAACAACGCCGCGACGTCGCCGAACAGATGCCCGCGCTCAGTGGCGTCCACAATGGCCTGTACGGCCATGATCGCGGCGTGCACGGCACTCGACCACACCGTGAACCAGATCAGGCTGCGGTGCGCCATCGGATTCCGCGCGGCCAGAATGAGAAAGACTCCCAGGGTGGCGTATATCCCCAGGATCATTACCCGGTACTCCGCCTGATCGGGCGTCCAGGCCCATCCCGAGGGCCACAACAGCATCATCGGGTGGATACCCACAAGGAAGATGAGCCCGAAGACCAGCAGGGCGATCTTGAGATACTGCTCGCGACGGTCCGACATGGTGCACCTCCTCAGAGCATGGGCGGCCTCGCCCGGTAACGCGCTCCTAACCTGTTGGCAAACCACTGGTTACACCACCGCAAGTGGCTTGACCCTGGCCACTGGTCCGGAATCAGAGCAACACTAAACCGATCGGATGGTTCGAGCTCGTCAAGAGTCGGCCTGCACTCTGGACTTTCGCGGGGATTAGGTGCAGACACCCTTCGATCCGACAATCCCCGCGGAGCAGCTCCTCACCGACGCATGAGCAAGAGCGACAAGCCGCTCTGGAAGTGCCCCAAGTGTGGCCACGAGTTCGTTACCAAGAACTTGTGGCACTCGTGCGGACGCTACAGCCTGGCCGACCACTTCGAGGATTCCGATCCGAGGGTGCGCGAGCTGTTCGACCGCTTCACAGGCATGGTCGAGGCATGCGGGCCCGTGACGATCTACCCCGAGCAGACGCGCATCGTATGTCAGGTCCGCGTGCGCTTCGCCGGCGTCGTTCCGCGCCGGCGTGACCTGGACGTGGGCATGTGGCTCACCCGGCCGGCTCAGCACCCCAGACTGCGTCGCACCGAGCTGATCCCGCCAAGCACGTTCGTGCATCACTTCCGCTTCAAGCAGCCGGCGGAACTGGACGACGCATTCATGGCCATCGTCCGGGAGGGATACTCCGTCGGGCGGCAGGAGCATCTGGAGCGCGGTGCGCCTCGCAAACCCCGGCGACGGCAACGCAAGAGTGGCAAGGGGAAGCGGATCGAAGGCGAAAAGCAGGCCGCGCACGGTGAGAGTGCGCAGCCCAAAGCCAAGCCGGCGAGCGAGACGGCGGCCGCCGCAACAGGTGAAAGCCCCAAGGCCCCCGCCGCCAAGAAGAAGCCGGCCCGCAAGAAGCAGCCCGCCAAGCGCACGAGCAAGAAGGGGACGAGCAAGAAGGCCGGCGACAAGAAGCCGGCGGCGGCGAAGAAGCAGAAGAAGGTAAAGCCCAAGCCCGTCCACAAAGAGAGTCCGTGACGCTCGCCGACGGCGGTGCGCCGGCGACATCCCCGGATCTCATCGAACGCCTTCGGCAGTTGGGGATCGAGGTCCCCGTCCTGCAGCACGAGGCCGTGTACACCGTGGAGGAAGCCAAAGCGGTGCGCGGCGACCTCGAAGGCTGCCACACCAAGAATCTCTTCGTACGCAACAAGAAGGAAGCGATGTGGCTGGTGACCTGCCTGGCCGACCGGGCCGTCGACCTGAAGTGGCTGGGTGAGCACATCGGCGGCGGGCGGCTCTCCTTCGGCAGCGAGCGCCGCCTCATGAAGTACCTCGGTATCACACCAGGCGCGGTCTCGCCGTTTGCAGTCGTCAACGACACGCAGCGCAAGGTACGAGTCGTGCTCGACCGAGAGGTGTTGAAGCGGGAGCCGATCAACTTCCACCCGCTCGACAACCGCATTACCGTGACCATCGGCGCTCAAGACTTCCTGCGGTTCCTGGAGAGCGAGCGCCACTCGCCTCAGATCATCAACTTCCCGTAGATACGGGGACTTGCGCCGCGCGCCGGTCCCGCAGATACTCTCACACCGACTGATGCCGATTACCTACCGCATCGACACGAAGCAAGGCCTCGTGCTCACGGCCGCCACCGGTGTGCTCACGGATGACGAGCTGCTCGAGCACAAGCGCGCGCTCGCGGCCGACCCCACGTTCTCACCGGGCATGCGGCAGCTCTCGGACGTGCGGGGCGTGGAGCGGCTGGCCGTCACCCCCGACGGGGTGCGGCTGATGGTGGCGCTCGACCGGAATCAGTCGGACCAGCTCGGTGACTACAAGCTTGCCATTGTCGCCGGTGCCGATTTCGTGTTCGGCACGGCGCGCATGTACCAGAACATGACCGACGATCAGCTGGCACACGT
>JBDGXT010000103.1:0-8396 GCA_039584455.1 Gemmatimonadota bacterium | reverse complement strand
GGCGCGCATCGGCTCCAAGTGAGTTCCCCAGCCGAAGGGCATGACCTCGATCGGCACCGCGAACCGCGCGCCGAGCCGCTCCACCAGCTTCGACTCGTCGACGACGATGATGTAGAGCTTGGTGGCGGCCGCCACGATCTTCTCCCACAGCAGCGCCCCACCACCACCCTTGATGAGGTCCCCTTGCGCGTCCACCTCGTCGGCGCCGTCGATGGTCAGGTCGACCCTCGGATGTTCCTCCAGCGTGGTGAGCGGAATGCCGAGGGCGTTGGCCTGGTCTCGCGTGCGGGTCGAGGTTGGAATCCCCGCGATGTCGACGAGCTCGCCCTCGGCGAGCTTGCGCCCAACTGCCTCGACGGCGAGCGCCGCCGTCGACCCGGTGCCCAGGCCCAGCACCATGCCCGATTGCACGTAGCCTACCGCCTCCTCGGCTGCGCGACGCTTGGACTCGTTCTGCCCCCCCATCACACGTGCTCCAGGAAGCTCTCGGGATCCGTCACCCGCAGCACGGGCCGTCCCCGCGCCACCAGTGCCTCGTAATCACCCAGCGCCTGTGCCCTGATGAGCTCTCCGAAGCTGTAGTCCTCACCCGGAACGGGCCGATCGGTCGCCGTGTCATCGACGAGTTGCACGAAATGTCCTGTCGGCGAGCCGCCCTTGTGCAGCTGGCCGGTGGAATGCAGATACCGCGGTCCATAGCCCCACGTCACCACTCCGGCCAGCCGGTCACGCAGCGCCGCTGCGAACGCCGCCACGCGTTCGTCGGTGGCTTCGTTCGGTGCCAGATACGCCAACACCGCGACGTAGTCGCGCGCGCTCACCCCATCGAGGAACGCCATGATGTCGTGGCGCCGCAGTTGTGCAACCGGATCGAAGCCACGACCCTCGGTGAGCACGCGCTTGGTGGCCTGCTTGCTCTCGGCCACATCCGGTTGGTCGAAGGGGTTGATACGGAGCAAGGCTCCCGCCACGGCCGTCGCGAACTCCCAGCAGAAGAACTCCCCACCGAGGTCGTATGGATCGTCGAGTGGCGCCCACGCCACCGGATGTCCGCTCGCGGCGACCGCGTGCATCCATCGCTCGAGCCGGGGGTCGAGCTGCCGTCCCAGCGACTGGACCACAAAGAACCGGTGGTCCACGTAGTTGACAGGGGCTCGCGGCGGCTCTGCCACGACCGGCACGATCCCCGTGCCATCCTTCCCCGTGCTCTCGGCGACGAGCTGCTCGACCCACAAGCCGAAGCTCGCGACACCCGGGGTGAGGACGAGCGTGAGCTTGTCGCGACCCGCCCGTGCCGCCTCACCCATGAGCGCTCCGAGCCAGGCACCGGGGTTGTGCTGCGGGGGCACCTCGGGGCCACAGCGGCGCGCCATCGCTTCACCGCGATCCAGCAGCTTCCGCACGTCGATCCCCATGAGCGCCGCCGGCACCAGCCCAAAGAGCGAGAGCGCCGAGTAGCGCCCTCCGATGTCGGTGGGGTTGAGAAACACGCGGCGGAACCGCTGCTCCACCCCCAGCCGCGCCAGGGGCGTGTCCTCATCGGTGATCGCAGCGAAGTGATCTCCGTTTCCCCCGCTCCGACGCCAGAAGTAGCGGAAGAAGCTCATGGTCTCGAGCGTCGTGCCCGACTTGCTGGCGACGACGTAGAGCGTGCGACCGGGGTCGCCTCCACTCTCGACCTCCACCACCGCCTCGGGTGCTGTGCTGTCCAGCACTTGAAACGGCGGGAAGCTGGGGTTGCGCCCAAACGAGCGCCACAGGACCTCGGGTGCGAGGCTCGAGCCACCCATCCCGAGCAGGACCACCCGATCGAATTCCCGGCGCACCTCGTCGGCGAAGCCGGTCAAGTCATCCAACTCACGGCGCATCTGGGTGAACAGGGTGAGCCATCCCAGGCGGTCCTTCACCTCCGGCGTCGCCGCGTCGTCCACCCACAGGGTGGGATCGCGGCCCCACACCCGGCGCACCACGTCGGTGTCGGCCATGGCCTCGAGCCGTCGCGCCACCACGTCCCGCAGCATGTTCGTCATCGCGTCACCCCACCCGCATCTCGCGGACGCGCTGGGCCACCGCGTCGGCCGTGAAGCCAAACTCCTGGAACAGGCGCTCGTACGGTGCGGAGGCCCCGAAGCGCTCGATCCCCAGCACGACTCCTCGATCTCCCACCCAGCGATACCAGGGCTGGGGGTGTGCCGCCTCCACCGCGAGCCGCGCGGTCAACCCAGGAGGCAACACCTCATCCCGGTACGACTGCGGCTGCGCCGCAAACAGCTCCATGCTGGGCATGCTGACGACACGGACCGGAACCCCGTCGGCCGCCAGCTGCGCTTGGGCTTCCAGCGCCAGGGTCACCTCGGAGCCACTGGCCAGGATGACCGCCGTCGGCGCGCCGTCGGGCGCATCGGCCAGGACGTACCCCCCCCGCGCCAATCCGTCCGCGGGCGCGAGACGGTCCCGGTCCAGCACCGGTACCTTCTGCCGAGTGAGCACCAGCGCCACGGGTCCGCCCCGACGCCGCACCGCCAGGCGCCACGCCTCGACCGTCTCCGATGCGTCGGCCGGTCGCACGACGGTGAGATTGGGAATGGCGCGCAGCGACGCGAGCATCTCGATGGGCTGGTGCGTGGGGCCGTCCTCCCCCAGCCCGATGGAGTCGTGGGTGAACACATAGGTCACATCCAGCCCCATCATGGCCGCCAGCCGGATCGACGGGCGCATGTAGTCGGAGAACACCAGGAAGGTGCCGCCGTACGGTCGGAAGCCGCCGTGCAGTGCCATGCCGTTGAGCACGGCACCCATCCCGTGCTCCCGGATCCCGAAGTGGATGTTGTGACCCCCGAGCGCACCGGCCTCGAGAGCGAGTGCCCCCTTGATCAGTGTGTTATTCGATGGGCTGAGATCCGCCGAGCCCCCGATCAGCTCAGGCACCGTGGTCACCAGCGCGTTCAAGACCTTGCCGGACGCGGCTCGCGTCGCGAGCGGGCCGTCGTCCGCTCCGAACGCGGGAAGCTGCGCTTCCCACCCTCCCGGTAGCTCGCCGGCCAGGCGCCGCTCCAGCTCCCGCGCCAAGTCGGGATGGGCATCGGCATACGCGCGATACGCCTCGTTCCACCCCGCCTCGAGCGCGGTCCCGCGCTCCACACAGCGGCGCCACTCCGCCAGGGCGTCCTCCGGCACGGTGAACGGCTCCTCGTGGGGCCAGCCGAGCTTCTCCTTGGTGAGTCGGACCTCTGCCTCACCCAGCGGCGCGCCGTGCGCGCCGGCCGTGTCCTGCTTGTTGGGACTGCCGTAGGCGATGTGCGTCCGCACGATGATCAGCGACGGCCGCCCGGTCTCTGCGCGTGCGGCCGAGGTCGCCGCGTCGATTGCACGAAGGTCGTTTCCGTCCTCCACTCGGAGCACATGCCATCCATACGCCGTGAAGCGGCTCGCCACATCGTCGCTGTACGTGAGCGACGTGGGGCCGTCGATGGTGATCCCGTTGTCGTCGTAGTAGCCGACCAGTCTGCCGAGCCGGAGATGGCCGGCGAGCGACGCCACCTCGTGCGAGATGCCCTCCATGAGATCGCCGTCGCTGGCCAGGAAATACGTGCGGTGGTCCAGAACGTCATGGCCCGGGCGCTCGAACGCCGCCGCCAAGTGCGCCTGGGCCAGGGCCATGCCGACAGCGTTCCCCACACCCTGCCCGAGAGGGCCCGTTGTGGTCTCGACACCCGGCGTGTGCCCGTACTCGGGGTGCCCTGGGGTCTTGCTGCCCCACTGCCGGAAATTGATCAGCTCTTCCAGGGGGAGGTCGTACCCCGTTAGGTGCAGCAGCCCGTAGATCAGCATCGAGGCATGACCCGCCGACAGCACGAAGCGGTCCCGTCCGGGCCAGGCCGGGTTGGCGGGGTTGTGACGCAGGTGCTTCGTCCACAGAACGTAGCAGAGCGGCGCGAGAGCCATCGGCGCCCCGGGGTGGCCCGATTTGGCCTGCTGCACGGCGTCCATGGCTAGGGTCCGAACGGCGTTCACGCACAGTTGATCGAGGGCCGCGGATCGCGCCACGACGGCGTCGGGCATGGTCGAATGCTCCCAGAGCGAGGTCGGATGGGGTTGGAAGATAGCGCGCATACGCGGCCGCAGAAACCGGCCCGCGACGCACCGTTTTCACACTCGCTTCACCCTCTCTTCAACCGCGTCCCGTCACTCTGCAATCTCTGCGGGAGGAGCGCTCATGACCCCACTTGGTGTCCTCCTCACTGTCGTGCTCGTCGCGGCCGCGGCCGCGGTGGCGTTCTGGATGGGCAGGCGCGTTGCACACCGGCGCACCGGGCGGCTGGCGGGAGCGGCCCAGGAGTTCTGTTTGCAGAACTGCCGTCTTCCGGACGAGCGATGCCCCTTGCTGCGGTCCGACATGCGTCGAGAAGACTGTCCCCTGTGGCGTTTCGTGACCGCGAACCTCCCCAACGACCTTCCCGTCGATGCGGATGCCCCGCTCGGCTCCGGCCCGTATCGCAACCCCTCCGGCCAATCCGAATCCGGTTCACGGTGAATTCATCCTCCCTTTAGGTCACACGCCGTATGGTGGCACCGTGGGACGGGAGGAACCCGTGTCCGGGACCGGCGTGGTGGTGAACCTCCCGCAGTTCGCAGCGGCAGCGTGTTCGACACGGACTCCGGGCACCTGGCAAGGCTGCGGGCTAAATCGTCCGAGGCCTCTGTAGGAGGCCGGGCACGGGTTGGGCTTGCAGAGCCTTCGGAAACATGGCGGACCAAGGTCCGTCGGGCGGCCTTCGATTCCGGATTTCCGGATTCGGAGGTCGCCTTTCGTTGGGCCGTCCCCGCCGGTGTGACACCTGGGGCCACGACGGGGGGCACGGGCATTCTGCCGCCGCCCCGTCCCCTCACTTATCCTTACCTGTCTACGCAACGACACACTCAACCGTGAACTCACCCATGCCGAATCCTTTCCAGTCCCGAGCGGCCCTCACTCTCCCGGAGGGGCGCCTGATGATCTATCGGCTCGACGCCCTATCGAAGGCCGGACTCACCGATCCGGAGCGGCTGCCGTTCTCCATCCGCGTGCTGCTCGAGAACGTGCTGCGACACGCCGGCAACGGCGTCGTCACCGAGGACCATGTGGCCGCCGTGGCGCGGTGGACGCCGGAGCCGGATCGCAGCCTGGAGGTCCCCTTCATGCCGGGACGCGTGGTGCTGCAGGACTTCACCGGCGTCCCCGCCGTGGTGGACCTCGCCGCCATGCGCGACGCCATCGTCCAACTGGGCGGGGATCCCGACCAGATCAACCCACTCGTCCCCACCGACCTGGTCATCGACCATTCGGTGCAGGTGGACTTCTTCGGGTCCTCCATGGCATTCCGGCTCAACGTCGAACGGGAGATGGAGCGCAACGGCGAGCGCTACCAGCTGCTGCGCTGGGCGCAGCAGGCGTTCCGCAACTTCCGTGTGGTGCCCCCGGGCACCGGGATCGTGCACCAGGTGAACCTGGAGTACCTGGCCAGCGTGGTGCGTTGCGCGAAGCACAATGGCGAGCAGGTCGCGTTCCCCGACACCCTCGTCGGCACCGACTCCCACACCACGATGATCAACGGCCTCGGCGTGGTCGGGTGGGGCGTGGGCGGCATCGAGGCAGAGGCCGTGATGCTGGGCCAGCCCTACTTCATGCAACTGCCGGAGGTCGTGGGGATGAAGCTGACCGGCAAGCTGCCCCAGGGCGCCACGGCCACCGACCTGGTCCTCACCGCCACACAGATGCTGCGGGAATTCGGCGTGGTGGGACGCTTCGTGGAGTACTTCGGTCCAGGCCTGCCCAGCTTGGGACTCGCCGACCGCGCGACGCTCGCCAACATGTCCCCCGAGTACGGCGCCACCATCGGCTTCTTCCCGGTGGACGACGAGACACTGGTCTATCTCGAACGTACAGGCCGGCCGCAGGAGCTCATCCAGCGGGTCGAGCGGTACTGCAAGGAGCAGCACCTGTTTCACACGGAGAACGCGCCGGAGCCCGACTACTCGGCGGTGCTCGAGCTCGACCTGGGGACCGTCGAGCCGTCCCTGGCTGGGCCGCGGCGCCCGCAAGACCGGGTCCCCCTCACCGAGGTGCGGGAGTCATTTTGGCGGGCCCTGCCGAATCTCGTTCCGGCCGGCGCCAGGCGGGAAGTGCCGGAGGAGGAGGGCGCTCGCTGGGGCAGCGAGGGCGGTCGCTCCCCGGCGGCGGTCGAGGCGGCACCGCCGGGCGTGGCGGAGGTGTCGGCTGCCGGTTCGACCTGCACGACGGCTCGGTGGTGATCGCGGCGATCACCAGCTGCACCAACACGTCCAACCCGTCGGTGATGATCGGAGCCGGCCTGATGGCGCGCAACGCGGTCGCGCGTGGCCTCGAGCGGCAGCCCTGGGTGAAGACGAGCCTCGCACCGGGCTCCAAGGTGGTCACCGACTACCTGAAGCAGGCGGGCGTGCTGGGCGACCTCGAGGCCCTCGGGTTCCACGTGGTCGGGTACGGGTGCACGACCTGCATCGGCAATAGTGGTCCCCTGCCGGAGCCGATCGCGGACGCCATCTCGCAGCACGAGCTCGTCGCCGCCGCCGTCCTCTCGGGCAACCGCAACTTCGAGGCGCGGGTGCACCCGTTGGTGCGGGCCAGCTATCTCGGCTCGCCGATGCTGGTGGTGGCGTACGCGCTGGCCGGCCGCATCGACATCGATCTCGACGCGGAGGCTCTGGGCGAGGATCGGGACGGCAAGCCCGTCTATCTGAGGGACATCTGGCCGAGTCCCGACGAGATCAAGCAAGCGGTCACGCAGTCGCTCGACCCCGAGATGTTCGTGCGAGAGTACGCGAGTGTGTTTGACGGCGACGCGGCGTGGCAGTCCCTCCCG
Source organism: Gemmatimonadota bacterium (assembly GCA_039584455.1). Taxonomy (GTDB): domain Bacteria; phylum Gemmatimonadota; class Gemmatimonadetes; order Gemmatimonadales; family GWC2-71-9; genus WVYX01. Next base: position 1,515 of record JBDGXT010000103.1, on the reverse strand, counting down.
GTTCCCAAGGCCGCCGGAGGCCGCTACGCGTGGGACGCCGACTCCACCTACATCGCCGATCCACCGTTCTTTGTCGGCATGAGGGCCAGACCCGCCCCGGTCGAGAACGTCAACACGGCCCGCGTGCTGGCGTGGTTGGGGGACTCGGTGACCACAGACCACATCTCGCCCGCCGGCGCCATTCCCAAGGACAGTCCCGCGGGCCGTTGGCTGGTCGACCACGGCGTGACGCCCGTGGACTTCAACACCTTCGGCTCGCGCCGCGGCAATCACGAGATCATGATGCGGGGCACGTTCGGGAACATCCGCATCAAGAACAAGCTGGCGGAGGGCAAGGAAGGCAACTGGACGGAGTACCTCCCCGGCGCCCAGGTGACCAGCATGTACGAGGCGGCCATGCAGTACGCCGATGACGGCACCGCTTTGCTGGTGGTGGCCGGAAAGGAATACGGATCCGGTAGCTCCCGCGACTGGGCGGCCAAAGGCACATCGTTGCTGGGCGTGCGGGCCGTGCTGGTCGAGAGCTACGAGCGCATCCACCGCAGCAACCTGATCGGGATGGGCGTGCTGCCGCTCCAGTTCCGCGAGGGAGAGAGCGTGGCGGCGCACGGCCTCACCGGCCGCGAGACATTCGATCTCACAGGGGTCGCTGGCAACGAGGTCACGCCGGGTGGCACCGCCCGCATCCGCGCGACGCGCGAGGATAGCTCGATCGTCGAGTTCGAGGCGCTGGTGCGCCTCGACACGGCCGTGGAGGTGGAGTACTACCGCAACGGCGGAATCCTGCCGTACGTGCTTCGCAACCTCGCGAAGGAATCGAAGCGGAAGCCCGCGACACCTACTGCGGCCAAGAAGAGAGCCGCGAAGAAGAAGGTCGCGAAGAAGAAGACGGCGAAGCGAAAGAAGGCCCGCTAGACTGGCATCATGGCATTCACCGTTCCGCCCGACGAGGTTCGATTTCGCGCGAGCCGCGCCAGCGGCCCGGGCGGTCAGCACGTGAACCGCTCGGCCACCCGTGTCGAGGCTCGGTGGAACGTGCGGCAGAGTCCGAGCCTCACCGAAGCGCAGCGCGAGCGCGTGCTCCGCAAGCTCGAGGGCCGTATCGATTCCCGCGGCGTGCTCCGGGTGGTGGCCGATGAGCGTCGCAGCCAGCTGCGCAATCGCGAAGCCGCCCTCGCGCGCCTCACTGCGCTCGTCACCCAGGCGCTCAAGCGTCCCAAGCCGCGCAAGAAGACCAAGCGACCGCGCGCCGCGGAAGAGCGGCGCCTGGCCGACAAGCGGCGCCGATCAGACACAAAGCGGGATCGAGGCCCGCCGAAGGCCGACGACTAGCCGGTCCCGCGACAACAAAGACAAACGAGCGGCCGGGATTCCCGACCGCTCGCCTGCCTGAGGCTGTCGCCCCCGCTAGAGCTGCTGAACTTCCTGGATCAGCTTCTTGAAGCTGTCCTTGGCGTCGCCAAACAGCATCGACGTCTTCTCCTGATAGAACAGCTCGTTGTCCACGCCGGCGAA
>JBDGXT010000102.1:0-6424 GCA_039584455.1 Gemmatimonadota bacterium | reverse complement strand
GCCTCAGTACTCCTCCGCCTCCCGCGACTCGTATTTGATCGTCGCGATCTCCTTGGCCAGCTTGTCCTGCCGCCCCAGAATGTGCGCGAGCTGGGTGACCTGCTCCGCAAGCTCGGCCACGCGCGTCTCGATTGCCGAGAGACGACGCTCGACCACCGGATCGATCTTGCTGGTTTCCGCGGCCATGTCGCACCTCCTCGAGCGAAGGTCTACCCCAACGTCAGCGGGCCTCCCTAAGAGAACCCTGAATCCAGCGTGAAGGCTAGGGGCGTTATCTTATGCCCTGCCATGACCGACTTCCACGTCCGCACCTACCGCGGCGGAATTCTCGATTCGGAGCACCGGGTATCGGCCGTCGTGTGTCACCCCGACGGCACACGGGTGGCCGTCGCGGGAGACCCCGAGCGCGTGGTGATCACGCGCTCTGCCGCGAAGCCGTTCCAGGCGTTGCCCCTGGTGGTGGACGGTGCGGCCGAGCGGTTCGCGGTCTCGGACGAGGAGCTGGCCCTGGCCTGCGCCTCGCACAACTCGGAGCGGCGTCAGGTGGAGATCGTGGCGGCGTTCCTGGCGCGGATCGGGTGCACCGAAGACGACCTGGCCTGCGGACCGCACCGGGCGCTGATCGGCGACTTCTCCGTTCCCGTGGGGGACACGCCCCCTGCCGACGAGGTGGAGATCGCTCCACCCTCCCGGCTGGCCAGCAACTGCTCCGGCAAGCACACCGGGATGTTGGCGCTGGCGCGGCATCGCGGGTGGGAGACGGCGGGGTACCACGTCGCGGGTCATCCGGTCCAGAACCGAGCGAAGCAGATGCTGGTGCACTACGCGGGACTCGCGCCCAGCGCGCTGGGCGAAGGGGTGGACGGCTGCGGGGTGGTGGCCTTTGCGCTGCCGCTCGGCAACATGGCACGGGCCTTCGCCGCGATCGCAGCCGACGAGGGCGAGGCCCCACGCCGCATCGTGGGGGCGATGACGGGGCACCCCGACCACGTGGCCGGCCACCGGCGCCTCTGCACCGAGGTCATGCAGGCGTACCCCGGTCGGGTGCTGGCCAAGGTGGGTGCTGAGGGCGTGTACGGCGCGGCGCTGCTCGATCGCCAGCTCGGCATCGCCTTCAAGGTCGAGGACGGCGGTAACGCCGCTGCCATGCCGGCGCTCGTTGCGATCCTGCAACAGCTGGGACTCGAGCGTCCGGCCGGATCGCCGCTGGAACGCTTCGCCGAACTCCCGGTCCTCAACACCCGCTGGGAGCAGGTCGGGGTGACGCGGGCCGAAGGGGAGCTCTCGTTCGTTTGATGGAGCGCGCAAGGGATTGCGTTGCGACCTCCGCGCCCGCGCGCGCACACTGGCCGTGTGGAGCGCTGGAGTCATGAACTTCGTCGATCGCGTGACGGTTCGTGTCACGGCCGGCACCGGCGGCTCGGGATGCGCCTCGTTCCGGCGCGAGATGTTCGTGCCCAAGGGCGGCCCCGACGGCGGCGACGGAGGCCGTGGGGGGAGCATCTCCCTGCGGGCCGATGCGCACCTGACCACCCTGCTCGACTACCGCTACCATGCGCACCGCAAGGCCGACCGCGGGCAGCATGGGATGGGCTCCAACAAGACCGGCAAGTCGGGCGAGGATACCTACCTGCCGGTGCCGCCGGGCACGGTCGCGCTCGATGCCACCACGGGCGCCGCGCTGGGCGAGGTGGTGCGTCCCGGTGACGAGCTGCTCGTGGCCAAGGGCGGGCGCGGTGGACGTGGCAACGCCCGCTTCGCCACCTCTACCCACCAGGCGCCGCGCGAGTGGGAGCCGGGAGACGAGGGGGAGGACCGCACCCTGGAGCTGGTGCTCAAGCTGCTGGCCGATGTGGGTCTGCTGGGTGAGCCGAATGCCGGCAAGAGCACGCTCTTGTCGGTGGTGTCTGCCGCCAAGCCCAAGATCGCCGACTATCCGTTCACCACGCTCACGCCGCAGCTCGGTGTGGTGGGTCTCACCGGGGGGCGTTCCTTCGTGATGGCCGACATCCCGGGGTTGATCGAGGGCGCGCACGAGGGCAAGGGTTTGGGGGACCGGTTCCTGCAACACGTGGAGCGCACGCGCGTGCTCGCCTACCTGATTCCGGTCGAGGTGGACGATCCACAGACGAGCTACGACACGCTGCGGGCGGAGGTCGAGGCGTACGACGCGACGGTGGCGGCGAAGCCCCACCTCGTGGTGCTCACCAAGAGTGACCTGCTGCCGCCCGACGCCCAGCCGCCGAGGGTCGCGGCGCCGCACGCTCGCGGGGTGGTAGCGATCTCGTCGGTGGCGCACCGTGGCCTGGACGAGCTCAAGGAGGAGCTCTGGAAGTTGCTGGCGCAGTCGGAGGAGTCGCCGCCCGACGACGCCGTTCCCCTTCCGTGATCCCCGACATCGCCTATCTCACCCTTGCGCTCGTGCCGGGCATCGGACGCGCGCGGCTCGATGCGTTGTTGCGCGCGTTCGGCACCGCGCACGATGCGCTCGAGGCGTCGCACCGAGCGCTCCAGGCGGTGCCCGGGGTCTCGCCCGCCGCCGCGACGGCCGTGCGCGAGGCCTCGACCGATGCGGCCCGGCGGGTGGTGGCGCACACCGCTCGGTTGGGTGGGGTGATCCTGGTCCCGGACGACCCGCGGTTTCCCGCGACGCTCCGAGTGATCCCGGCCGCGCCGACCCTGCTGTTCGCGCTGGGCGACCTGGCGCTGCTGCACGCGCCGACCGTCGCGATCGTGGGGAGCCGCACCCATACACGCTACGGCGCCGAGGCGTGCCGCTTGTTCGCGACGGGTGCCGCCGCTGCGGGGGTGGTGGTGGCGAGCGGCATGGCGCGGGGGCTCGATGCGGTGGCCCACACGGCCTGTCTCGACGCCGAGGGTGGGACCATCGGGGTGCTGGGCAACGGGCTCGGCGTGGTCTATCCGTCGGCGAACCGCGCACTGTACGATCGGGTGGCGCACCACGGATGTCTGCTCACCGAGTTCCCGCCCGGCGACAAGCCCAACGCGGGGAGCTTCCCCAGGCGCAACCGGCTCATCAGCGGCCTGGCGCGGTGCACCCTCGTGGTCGAAGCGGGGAAGCGCTCGGGCGCGCTCATCACGGCTGACTGCGCGCTGGAGCAGGGACGCGAGGTGCTGACGGTGCCCGGCCCGATCACGAGTCCCGCGTCGGCGGGGTGCAATCGGCTCATCCAGACGGGAGCCAAGCCTGCGCTCGGTCTGCGGGACCTGCTGGAGGAGTACGGGCTGTGGGACGAGACCGCCGTCGCGAGCCTGCCGCAGAACCTGGCCCCGCTCGAGCGCCGCGTGCTCGACGTGCTGGATCTGGGGGTGGAGCTGGTCGACGACATCGCCGCGCGCGTGCACAGCTCCACGGCAGAGATCCTCGCGGTGCTCACCGGCCTCGAGATTCGCGGGCTCGTGGCGCAGGATCCGGGCAAGGTGTTCCATCGGGCGAGCGTGCTGGGCGTCGGTTAGCTTCTCGGCGTGCGACATCTCTACGTCCACGTGCCGTTCTGTCGGCAGCGCTGTGTGTACTGCGACTTCGCCATCGCCGTGCGCCGCGAGGTGCCGGCGAAGCGTTACGTGCGCGCCGTGCTGCGGGAGTACGACACCCGGCGCGGCAACGAGCCGTGGGAGGCCGCGTCGCTCGAGACCTTGTATCTGGGAGGGGGGACGCCGTCGCTGCTCCCGGCGGCGCAGCTCGGTGAGCTCGTACGGCGCCTGTGCTCGGCGGAAGGGGCCGGGCCCCCGAACGACCCCGAGATCACGCTGGAAGCCAACCCCGATGACGTGACCGCTGCTGCCGCGGCGGCGTGGGTGGCGGCCGGGATCAACCGCGTGTCGTTGGGAGTGCAGTCGTTCGACGCGGCCGCGCTCGCGTGGATGCACCGCACGCACGACGTGGCGGCGTCCGAGCGGGCGGTGCGGCTGCTGCGGGCCGCCGGCATTGCGTCGATCTCCCTCGATCTCATCTTTGCGCTGCCCGAGGCGCTCGAGCCCGACCTGCGCCGCGACGTGGAGCGCGCCCTGGCGCTCGAGCCGCAGCACCTATCGGTCTACGGTCTCACGGTCGAGGCACGCACGCCCCTGGCCCGGTGGATCTCGCGTGGCGCCGCCGTGCCCGCGCGCGACCGACGCTATGCCGAGGAGTTCCTGCTCGCCGACGCGCTGCTGACCGCGGCCGGGTTCGAGCACTACGAGGTGTCCAACTACGCGCTCCCGGGACATCGCTCACGCCACAACCAGTCGTACTGGATCGGGCGGCCGTACGTGGGGCTTGGACCGTCGGCCCATTCCTTCCGCACGGGGGAGCGGGCGTGGAACGTGCGCGACTGGGCGCGGTACGAGCGCACGGTCGCGCAGCAGGGGAGTGCCGTCGCCGAGCGCGAAGAACTCGGTGCGGACCAGCAGCGGCTCGAATCGATCTACCTGGGACTGCGCACCAGCGAGGGGGTGGCCGCCACCAGCCTCACCGAGCGTGACGCCGAGCAGGTCGAGGCGGCAGCCGGGGAGGGCTGGCTGCTGACAGACGGCGATCGCATCAAGCTGACGGCCCCGGGCTGGCTCAAGCTCGACTCATTGGTTACCCGCTTGACCACCTTGCGCGAAGGTGGCTAAATTGCTGCAAAGTCACAACTTGGACTATGCAACCCGAACGACTTACTGACCGCGAGCGCCAGGTCCTGGAGGCGGTGATCCACACCTTCGTGGAAACCGCCGAGCCGGCGGGCTCGCGCACCATTGCCAAGCGCTACGACCTCGGGGTGTCGGCGGCCACGATCCGCAACACGATGAGCGACCTCGAGGAGCGGGGCTACCTGTCGCATCCGCACACGTCGGCCGGCCGGGTGCCCACCGACCAGGCCTACCGGGTGTACGTCGACGCCCTCATGGCGCCGCTGGCGCCCACCCCCGTGGAACGGGATGCGCTGCGCCGCGAGCTGCGGCAGGAGCGCACGGCCATCGAGGGCCTGCTGCAGAAGGCGGCCGAAGTGCTGGGTGTGCTCACGCAGGAGCTGGGCATCGCCGTGGCGCCCTCGTTCTCCAACGCGGTGCTGGAGCGGCTCGAGTTGGTGCAGGCCTCCTCCGAGCGGCTGCTCATGATCCTGGTCCTCGAGGGCGGCGCCGCCCGCACCATCTTCGTCGAGGTCTCGAACGAGCTGCCGCGGGAGGCGGTGGCCAGCGTACAGCTGGTGCTGAACGAGCGACTCAGCGGGCACACGCTGCGTGAGATTCGGCAATCCCTGCGGGATCGGCTGCGCGACGTGGGCGGCGAACGGGAGGCCCGGGAACTGCTCAACATCTTCGTGGAGGAAGCGGACTCGCTGTTCGAGCTGGGCGGCGGTGAGGGTGGCGAGCTGGTACTGGGCAGCGCCCAGATGCTCGTGGAGCAGCCCGAATTCCACTCGTCCGACGAGATGCGCAACCTGCTCGAGCTCACCGAGCGGCGGGAGCTGCTGCGCACCGCTTTGGAGAACCGTCCCTCGCCGGGCATCAGCGTCACGATCGGGACCGAGAACGTGGATCCCAGACTCAGCCGACTCACCATTGTGACCTCGACCTACGAGTGCGGACCGTTCGCCGGCATGATCGGCGTCATGGGACCCACCCGCATGCCCTACCACAAGGTCGTTACGATGGTGGAGCACACCAGTCGCCTGCTGGGCGACCTCATCGCGTAGCGCGCCATGGCCCGGGATCTGTACGACGTGCTCGGCGTCGATCGCAACGCATCGGAGGCCGAGGTCAAGAAGGCGTACCGCGGCCTCGCCATGCAATACCATCCGGACCGCAACGACGGGGACCAGGCGTCCGAGGAGAAGTTCAAGGAGGTCACCGAGGCCTACGAGGTGCTGCGCGATCCCCAGCAGCGGGCGCAGTACGATCGCTTCGGCATGGCCGGGATCAAGGGCGGCCGCGGGGGCGCGGGCGGTTTCGGGTTCCACCACGTGGATCTGGCCGAGGCGCTCAGCATCTTCATGCGGGATTTCGGCGGGCTGGGCGGGTTCGACGCGTTCTTCGGCGGCGGGCAGCGCGCGCGCCGCGACCAGCGCCGCGGGCAGGACGTGCGGGTGAAGCTGCGTCTCACCGTGGAGGAGGTGGCGCACGGGGTCACCCGCAAACTCCAACTCAAGACGCTGGAGCGATGCGAGCAGTGTGAGGGCAGCGGTGCCGCGGCGGGCTCCAGTGCGCAGCCCTGTCCCACCTGTGGCGGCGCGGGCGAGGTGCGCCGTGCGGCCCAATCGGTCTTCGGTCAGTTCGTGTCGGTGGCGCCGTGTCCCACCTGCGAGGCGGAAGGCACCGTGGTGTCCGATCCCTGCCCCGAGTGCCGCGGTGACGGCCGCGTGCGGCGGGAGAAACAGGTCGAAGTAGAGGTCCCGGCGGGCGTCTCGGGCGAGAATTACATCACGCTGCGGGGGAA
>JBDGXT010000382.1:0-2674 GCA_039584455.1 Gemmatimonadota bacterium | reverse complement strand
GCGGCCTCGGAGGCGGGCCAGCTCGAGCTCAACGTCATGATGCCTGTGATCGCGCACAACCTGTTCTTCACGATGGGGATCCTCACGAGCGCGAGCCGGGTGCTCGCGGAGCGCTGCGTCACCGGGATCGAAGCCGACGAGACGCAGGCGGCATACTGGCTGGAGCGCAGCCCGGCCATCGTGACGGCGCTCGCCCCCCGCATCGGCTATGCCGAGGCGGCCCAGCTCGCAAAGGAGGCGGTGGAGCGGAACGTGACCGTGCGCGAGCTGGTGGCCGAGAAGGGCATTCTGACCCCCGAGGAGCTGGATGCCATCCTCGACCTGCGCGCCATGACGGATCCGGGCGTTCCGGGCCAGGACTGACCCCGCGGCGGCCCCATCCCCCCCGATCGTACCCGGCTCCGCAGTACGATAGTTCCGCTTGCTTTCCGACCCGAGAAGTCGGATATTTCCCGCGGGAGGATGCCATGCGAGTTACGACGTGGGCCGAATACGGCTTGATTGTCTCGCTTCACCTGGCGAAACAGGGCAATAATGGCCCCACTCCCGCACGTGATATGGCGAAACGTGAGGGACTTCCTGCGGATTACGTCGAGCAGATTTTGCTGAAGCTCAGACGGGCGGGATTGGTCTCGAGCGTTCGGGGTGCGAAGGGTGGCTATTACCTGAAGGTCAGCACCGTTCGGTGCAGCGGCGGAAACCCGTGCAGCATTCGCCCGGTATGGCGAGAGCTGCAGCGTAGGGTCGATGACCTGCTAGCCGACATCTCGTTGGAAGACCTGATGCTTCAGGAGTCGGAGGTCCAGGCGCTGGTTTCGGCCTGACCACGTACGACTTCGCGGGTCCAGCGAGGAGGCGATAGAAGTGGGGCGGGGAACCGGGGCGCATTCGTGCGCCCTTTTTCTTTGTGGAGTGGCGGTGACCACCGGCGCCCGGCCGCCATCCACGGCCGACTACCGCATGCCCGGCCCCCTCGACAAGTTGCGGGCAATGGCTGATGCGCCAACCTCCCCCGAGACTCAGGAGCGTGCGGTGACCGGACAGTCGGGCCTGCCCGATCTCTCACAACAGGAGACGCTGCGCTACTCGCGGCACGTCATCCTGCCAGAGGTGGGCATCGATGGGCAGCGCCGCCTCAAGGCGGGACGTGTGCTGGTCATCGGGGCCGGGGGGCTGGGGTCGCCCGCCGCCCTCTACCTCGCCGCCGCCGGGGTGGGCACGATCGGGTTGGTGGACTTCGATGCCGTGGACGAGACGAATCTGCAGCGCCAGATCATCCACGGCACGAGCGCGATCGGCCGGCCCAAGCTGGACTCCGCCGCGGCGCGCCTGGCCGACGTGAATCCCCTCGTCGAGATCCGCCGCTTCGACATGCAGCTCACCTCCGCGAACGCGCTCGACGTGCTACGCGAATTCGATGTCGTGGTGGATGGCAGCGACAACTTCCCCACCCGCTACCTCGTGAACGACGCGTGCGTGCTGCTCGGCAAGCCGTATGTGTACGGGGCGATCTTCCGGTTCGATGGGCAGGCCTCGGTGTTCGCCGCACAGGACGGGCCGTGTTACCGCTGCCTGTTCCGCGACCCGCCGCCTCCCGATCTGGTACCGTCGTGCTCACAGGCGGGAGTGCTCGGGGCGCTGCCCGGGGTGATCGGCAGCATCCAGGCGCTGGAGGCGATCAAGCTCGTGCTCGGGCGAGGCGAGACGCTCGCAGGGCGGCTGCTCCTGTTCGACGCCCTCAGGCTCGAGTTCCGTGAGCTCTCGCTGCGACGCGATCCCGAGTGCCCGGTGTGTGGCGACCACCCCATCGTACGGGAGCTGATCGATTACGAGGCCTTCTGCGGTGTGGACACCCCACCGCAAGGCGGTGGCCTCGAGGTGTCGGTGAGCGAGGTCGCGCGGGGACGCCGAGACAACCCCGACCTGGTGCTGCTGGACGTGCGCCTGCCGCTGGAGTGGGAGATCTGCCACATCGAGGGCTCGCAGCTGATCCCGTTGGCGGAGCTGCCCAACCGGCTGGGCGAGCTGGAGAGCCAGCGGGAGATCGTCACCGTCTGTCACACGGGGGTGCGCTCGCTGCATGCGGTCGAGCTGCTCGCCGCGGCGGGCTTCCAGAACGTGCGCAGCATGCGGGGCGGCGTGCACGCCTGGGCGGAAGAGGTGGACCCGACCATGGCGCGGTACTAGGTAGCGGGTCCCGGCCGAGCGCGCCGCCTTTTCCCTCGCGCCGATTCCCGTTAGAATTCACCCCCGGCGCGGGCTTCGAGCACCGCGTCGTGACTTCAGGGCGCAGTGGGCGCAAGCCCGTGGGGGTTCGAATCCCCCCTTCGGCACTTGGAGCACTCAACGGAACTGACCGGACGGGCATCGCGACGCGGTGCCCGTTTCGTTGGGGGGGGGAAGTGCTGCGTAGCCGATTCCGGCGCGGGTGCCGGGAACGGCGTGCTCACAAGGGGACGGGGGCCCTCGTAAGGCAGGGCTTTCGGGGGTGGCAGTGGTGGGCGGAACGGGATGCGCGGGGCGGTGGGCCGGTGCGTTGGAAGTCCTGCCCAAGAGGGCTCCCGGTCCCCTCGTCGATCGGCGGTTTCTTGACCGCCCGGAAGGCCTTATCTATCTTGGACTTACGTGTCGCCCACTGCCCGGCCGGACTCTGACTCCGGCCCCGTCGTGGCCC
>JBDGXT010000001.1:0-29859 GCA_039584455.1 Gemmatimonadota bacterium | reverse complement strand
CTCGCGCCCCTCGGTGTACATCCCGTCGGGATCTACCGCGACCACCTCGGCACTCACGGGGCCGTCCACCAGCGAGCAGATCTCCTGCAGGACGTTCTGAGGATCGACGTCTCCGGCGTGCTTCGACAGCAGCGTCGGGTTGGTCGTGACGCCGTCGATCAGACCGGCCCGTGAGGCCCACCGAATGTCGCTGAGGTCGGCGGTGTCGAGGAAGAGTTTCATCGGTCACATCCCTCTTCGAGTTGGGGGTAGCGTGCGCCAACGAGATAGAGCCCCTGCGGCGGCGCCGGGGGGCTCGCCTCGTGGTTCGTCGAACTCTGCAGCAGGCGAGCCACATCCTCCAGCGGCCGGCGGTCGCGCGCAACATCCACCATGGTTCCCACGAGGAACCGTACCATACGGTGGAGGAACCGGTCCGCTTCGACCGTAAAGATAAAACCTTCCTCCTGCGGGCGCGGGTTCCACTCGGATACCGTCAGCCCGCAGCGGTAATGCGGCTTGGCTTGGCCCACCGCCGAGAAGGCTCGAAAGTCGTGTTCGCCTCGGAATGCGGCGGCGGCGGCGGCGAGCCTGTCGGCATCGAGCGGGACCCCGAGTGCCCACTCGTAAGGCCGCCGGAACGGCGAGTGGGAGGCGGCATCACAGCCCACGACGTATCGGTAGCGGCGTGCGAGCGCGTGCTTGCGGGCGTGGAATCCAGGGGGCGCCGGGCCCAGGCGGGCGATCCACAGATCGTCGGGAGTGAGCGCGCGTAGCGCCCGCAGCAGCTCGCACGGGTCCCATACGCGGGGCATGTCAAAGCTCACGACCTGGCCCAGCGCGTGCACGCCGGCGTCGGTTCGGCCGGCCGCGTGCGCGGCCACGTGCCCTCCCGCCAGCCGCTCGAGCACCGCCTCGAACTCCCCCTGCACGGTGCGGTCGGTGGCCTGGCGCTGCCATCCGGCGAAGCCGCCACCATCGTAGTGCAGCACCGAGTAGTAAGGCCCGCCCGACATGCGCGGCAAGATACCGGGGAGGTCCCGTAGCGGCAAGCGACACAAGCACTTGCGGCGTTGACAAACGCATCGGGATGGCAGAATGTACGTGCTTCACCAACCCGAGCTGCTGGACGGAGTTGCCGTGCCCGACGACCCCACCCCGATCACACGGGCGCTCAGAACCCTGTCGCGCGGTGGGCGCCTCGGCGAGACGCTCACTCACGAGGCGTTCGACCAGGTGATGGACGGTGACGCCACGGCCGCACAGGTCGGGGCGCTGCTCATGGGCCTGCGCGTGCAGGGGGAGACCGCCGACGAAATCACGGGCGCGGTGCGCGCACTGCGCGGCGCGATGGTGCGGGTGGATGCGGTGGGCAATGCGCACTTGGTGGATACGTGCGGGACCGGGGGGGGGAGCGTTCCCACCTTCAACATCTCGACCGCCGCCGCCTTCGTGGCAGTTGGGGCCGGCGCCACCGTGGCGAAGCACGGTAACCGCTCGTATACCTCCAAGTGCGGCTCGGCCGACGTGTTAGAGGCTCTGGGCGTGCGGATCGTCGCGGACGGTGACGAGGCCGCGCGGCTGCTGCGCTCCGCAGGCATGGCGTTCCTGTTTGCCCCCGCGTTCCACCCGGCGATGCGCCACGTTGCGCCAGCGCGGCGCGAGCTCGCCATTGCCACGATCATGAACATCGTGGGACCGCTGGCAAACCCGGCGGGCGTGACGCGCCAGCTGGTCGGTGTCGCGGACCCCGAGCGGGGACGATTGATCGCCGAGGTCCTGGCCCGGCTGGGAGCGGAGCACGCGCTGGTCGTGCACGGTGACGTCGGCATGGATGAGGTCGCGCCCGCGGGCCTGACGACCGTGTGGGAGGTGCGCGAGGGTGCGGTGACGAGGGGCAGCATCAACCCCGCCGAGCACGGTCTGGAGCAGTCCGACCTGGCAGCGCTCGCCGGCGGAGAACCCCCACACAATGCGGCGCGGGTGGAGCAGCTGCTGCGGGATCCTTCCGCAGACGGAGTGGGTCGCGCGGCGGTGGCACTCAACGCCGGTGCCGCGCTCTACGTGGCCGGACTGACGGTCAGCCTGGGGGAGGGCATCGGCCGAGCGCTGGAGACGCTCGATGCCGGAGCCGGCATGACGGCGTTGGAGCGGCTCAGGGCCGCGGCGCCACTCAGTACTTCCGAATGACGCCTACGACGACGCCCTGAATCAGGACGTTGTCCTCGTGCACTCGGATGGGGCGGATGGCCTCGTTGGCCGGCTGGAGGCGAATCCAGCCGCCCGGCTCGCGGTAGAGTCGCTTCACGGTGGCGGACGTACCGTCCACGAGCGCGACGACCATTTCGCCATTGTCGGCCGTATCGCGCCCGTGCACGACCACGAAGTCACCACTCTCGATGTGCTCGTCGATCATCGACTCGCCGCGCACCCGCAGCACGTAGCTGTTGCCGCGCCGGGGGATCAGATCGTTGGGCACGGCGATGCTCTCGGGGGTGACCACGGCCTCGATCGGCTCGCCCGCTGCGACTTGGCCCAGCAGCGGCAACTCGGTGGCGCCGCTCTGGCCCGGGACGGGCACCATCTCGATCGCCCGGCTCTCGTTGTGGCCGCGCTGGATGTAGCCCTTCCGCTCGAGGTTGGTGAGATGCTCGTGCACCGTGGCCAGGGAGCGGAACGCGAAGTGCTCGGCAATCTCCTCGAACGACGGGGCATACCCCTGCTTGTGGATGTAGTTTTGCAGGTAGTCGAGAATCTCCTTCTGCCGCCGGGTGAGTGGCATAGCGCGCTCCTGGCCGTGTCCGACCGAAAAAAGGCCGAAGCGAATATACCCGAACACACCCCGAAGCGCAACACGCTACCGTGACGACGACGCTGGATGCCATTCTGAACGCGACTCGAGAGCGGGTCCGGGGCCTCGCGCCGCAGCGTGGCGCGCTGGAGCGCGCTGCGCTGGCCGCGCAGGCACCACCCCCCTGGTCGGGTGCCTTCGCGGGCAGAGAGGTGGCGGTGATCGGGGAGGTGAAGCGCCGCTCGCCGTCGGCCGGAGCGATCGCGGCAGGGCTGGAGCCGGCGGCGCACGCCCGGGCGTACGCGGCTGGGGGAGCGAAGGCGATCTCGGTGCTGACCGAGGAGGCGCACTTCGGCGGCTCGCTCGCCGATCTCCAGCAGGTGCGAGCGGCCGTACCGGTGCCCGTCCTGCGCAAGGACTTCGTGCTGGATGTGTTGCAGCTGTATGAGGCCCGCGCTGCCGGGGCCAGCGCCGTGCTGCTCATCGTACGGGCGCTCGAGCAGGAGCGACTGGCGGATTTGGCTGCCGCCGCAGGAGAGCTCGGCCTGGGCCGTCTCCTGGAGGTGCACGACGGGGCGGAACTTGAGCGAGCGCTGTCCGTCGAGGGAGAGTCCATTGGCGTGAATAGTCGGAACCTGGAGGATTTCAGCGTGGACGTAGGCCGCATCGAGGGGGTGGTCCGCCTGGCTCCGCCCGGCGTAGCCGTCGTAGCCGAGAGCGGCCTGAGTCACCGGGCCGACGTGGAGCGCGTAGCCGCGTGGGGGGCCGACGCCGTGTTGGTGGGGACCGCGCTGGCCGGCGCTGCGGATCCGGAGGCGGCGGTGCGGGAGCTGGTCGGGGTGGCGCGCGTGGGGAGGGCCGGTGCCTGAACCGCTGAAACAGACGACCGCTGGACGGTTCGGCCCGTACGGCGGCCGCTACGTGCCCGAGACCCTGATGGCGGCGCTGGACGAGCTGGTACAGGTGTACGACGACGCCCGGGCGGATCCTGCCTTCGAGCAAGAGCTCGAGGGCCTGCTCCGCACTTACGTGGGGCGTCCCACGCCCCTGTCAGAGGCGCCACGTGTGTCGGAGCAGGTCGGCTGCCGTGTACTGCTCAAGCGGGAGGACCTCACGCATACTGGGGCGCACAAGATCAACAACACGCTGGGCCAGGTGCTCCTGGCGCGTCGCATGGGGAAGCCGCGCATCATCGCGGAGACCGGCGCCGGACAGCACGGCGTCGCGACGGCGACGGCGTGCGCGCTCTTCGGGCTGGAGTGCGTGGTCTACATGGGTGAGGAGGACATGGCCCGCCAGCGTCTCAATGTATTCCGCATGGAGGTGATGGGGGCGGAGGTGGTACCGGTCGGGTCCGGCACCCGCACCCTCAAGGATGCCACCAACGAGGCGCTGCGGGATTGGGTCACCAACGTCGACACGACGCACTACGTGCTGGGGTCGGTCGTAGGTCCCGACCCGTTCCCGCGCATCGTGCGCGAGTTCCAGAGCGTGATCGGTCGGGAGGCGCGAGAGCAGGTGGTGGAGCGGACGGGCGCGCTACCGCACTGGGTCGTGGCGTGCGTGGGCGGTGGGTCGAACTCGATCGGGATGTTCCACGCCTTCCTGGCGGATGCGGACGTGAAGCTGGTGGGGGTCGAGGCCGGCGGCTCGGGACTCGACACGGGCCGTCACTCCGCGTCGCTCACGGCCGGACGCCCTGGTGTGCTACACGGCTGTCTTAGCTATGTGTTGCAGAACACCGACGGGCAGGTGGAGCCAGCCCATTCTGTGGCGGCAGGGTTGGACTATCCCGGTGTGGGGCCTGAACATGCCTACTTGCGCGATTCCGGGAGAGTGCAGTATTACACGGTGACCGATCGGCAAGCGGTGGAGGCGTTTTACACCCTCGGTCGGATGGAGGGGATTCTGCCGGCCCTGGAGAGCGCGCACGCCCTGGCGTGGGTACTGGAATCTGGGATTCAGTGGTCAGCATCGGACGTGTTGCTCTTCACGCTCAGCGGGCGCGGCGATAAGGATGTGCAGCACGTAGCCAGCCTGGCGGAGCGTGGATGACCGACGCGACAACGCAAGACCAGGAACAGCTCCAAGACGCCACGCCGGTCGTGCATCTCATGCAGGCGATGGTCAAGGGCCTGCGTGCCGTTCAGTTGTATCTCCCGAACAACCCGGTGTACCAGCGAGCGATCGAGAACGTCAAGCGGGCGTTCGATCCGATCTGGGAGGAATTCGTCGAGCTGGACCTGTTGGTGGCGGAGACCGACGTGAAGCTCGGTGACGAGACCGTGCTCGCCCAGCCGACCAAGTCGGAGAGCATCGCGTGGGTCCTGTACAAAGACGGGGTGCGTAGCCTGAGCTTCGCACCAGGTATCGAGGAGGACGAGGTCATCCGCTTCCTCAACGTGATCCACAAGGCCAGGACCCTGCAGGCCGAGTCCGCCGACGACCTGCTGACGCTCCTGTGGGACGAGGATTTCCAGTTCATCAAGTACCACGCGGTCGAGCTCGCGATGGACGAGGTACCCACGATCACCTCCGACACGCCGACGTCGGAGGACAAGTGGGGATACGGCTCGGCGCCGGCCAAGACTGAGGAGGAGGTCAAGCAGGCGGTCGCCGAGGAAGCTGCCAGTTCACAAGAGACGGCAGAGGGCGAGCCACCGCCGGGCATCGTGCGGGTCGAGGACTTCGACTCCACGCTCTACTTCCTGGACGACAAAGAGATCAATTACCTGCGCCACGAGATCGACCGCGAGTACTCGCACGACCTGCGCGAGAACACGCTCTCCATGCTGTTCGACCTGCTGGAGCTCCAGACCTACAGCACCGTGCGGGCGGAGCTGATCTCGATTCTGGAGAACTTCATCCCGTACCTGTTGGCGGTGGGAGACTTCAAGTCGGTCGCATACGTGCTGCGGGAGATCCGCACCGTGATGCAGCGGGCGCGCGAGGTGCTTCCGGAGCACCGCGACACCCTGCAGAACGTACCGGCCCGGCTGTCCGAACCGGACGCCCTGGGCCAGCTGCTGCAGTCCCTCGACGAGGCTACGGTGCACCCCTCGGAGGAGGAGCTGGGCGAGTTGTTCCGGGAGCTGCGGCCCGACGCCCTGGAAGCGGTCATGGCGTGGCTGCCCAAGCTCACCAATGAGCGCGTGCGGTCGCTGCTGGACGCCGCGGCCCTACGCCTCGCCCAGGCCCACCCAGAGGTGATGACCAACGCCCTCAAGAACCCCGACGAGGTCGTGTTGCTGGAGGCGATCCGGTTGGCGAAGCAGGCCAAGCTGGCTCCCACCGTGCCCCCGCTGGGTGCGATCATGATGAAGGGGAGCGCGCAGGTGAAGCGCGCGGCGGTGGATGCCCTGGCTGCCATCGGATCGGCAGGTGCGATGCAGCAACTCGAGCGCGCAATCGAGGATCAGGACCGGGACGTGCGGGTCGCGGCCGTGCGGGTGATGGCTAGCCAGGGGTATCGCGGGGCGTTCCCGGCTGTCGAGGCGGCGATCTCCGGCAAGTCCCTCAAGGAAGCCGACTTGACCGAGCGCACGGTCTTCTTCGAGGCCTACGGCGCCCTGGCGGGTGCCGCCGGACTCGCCACGCTCGAGCCCATGCTCCAAACTGGGGGGTTCATGCGGCGCAAGCAGGATCCACAGATCCGGGCCTGCGCGGCCATGGCGATCGGCAAGATCGGCACCCCAGAAGCCCGCAAGCTGTTGGAGAAGGCGGGAAGCGACAAGGATCCATTGGTACGCAACGCCGTGACCAAGGCGCTGCGGGAGATGCGGTGAGATGAACGAGTCCGAAGGCCAATCACGCGCGAGCCGCCGGTCGATCGTCGACACGATGCAGACGACCGACCAGCTCGTGCGGCAGGCCGGGAGGGATTTCCTCATCTCCCTCTACACCGCGCTGCGCAGCTTCAAGCTGTACCCGGTCGAAAATGAGCAGGTGCAGCGCTCGCTCGACGAGTTGCTGGAGCGGGCTCAGGGGATACTCGATATCGAGCAGGATCTTGAGGTGCGGGTAGCCGCTGAGTTCCTCTTCGTGAACGCGACACGCCTGCGCCTCGATCTGGACAACTTCGCCTCCTTCAGCCACGTCCTGACGACGTTCCGCCAGGCGGGCGTCGGAACCCTGCAGGTCGATGCCTCGGCGGAGCGGCGCGAGTGGCAGGTCGTGATTTCCCTACTCCTGGCGTTTGCCGCCAAGGAGGCTGTACCCAACAAGCTGTACGAGTTGCAGCAGAAGCTGATCCAGGGTGGCGTCGCTCACATCATGGTGGCACCGCCAGCCGAGAGCGACGACGAGCTGGAGGACGAGGAGAAGGCCAAGGAGGTCGCCAAGCGGACGTACGAGCGGACGGTGGCGGTTACCAAGGAAGTCATCAACTCGGTGCGGATGGGCCGGAGCGCAAGTGTCAAGAAGGTGAAGCGCGCGGTGCAGAGCATCGTGGACCAAGTGCTCAAGAACGAAGTGTCGCTCATCGGTCTCACGACGATCCGGCACTACGACGAGTACACCTTCACGCACTCGGTGAACGTCACGATCTTCAGCGTATCGATTGGGAAGCGGCTAGGACTGTCCAAGCTGCAGCTGTACGATCTCGGGCTGTGCGCCCTGTTCCACGACGTCGGGAAGAGCCGGGTGCCCATCGAGGTGCTCAACAAGGAAGGGCCGCTGAGCGACGATGAGTGGCGCATCATGCAGGCCCACCCGTGGCTCGGCGTGCTCACCTTGTTCGGCCTGCGGGGCTACGGCGAGATCCCGTACCGCGCGATCATCACGGCCTTCGAGCACCACATGAAGATCGACCTCACGGGGTATCCCAAGACCATCCGGCCGCGCAACCTCTCGGTGTACTCCAAGATCGTAGCAGTAGCCGATGCTTTCGATGCCGCCACCACGCGTCGCTCGTACCAGACGGTGCCGTTGCAGCCGGATCAGGTACTGCGGGAGATGTGGGAAAACCCCCGGCGGGGACAGGATCCGGTGCTGGTCAAGGCACTCATCAACCTCACCGGCGTGTACCCGGTGGGGACCTGTGTCATCCTCGATTCCTACGAAGTCGGCGTCGTGCACTCCGCCAACCCCGACGCGTCGCAACTGCACCGGCCGATCGTGCGGGTGGTGATCAGTGCGGAGGGCGTGCGGCTCGAAGAAGGCTTCCTGGCAGACCTGTCCGATACCATGCAGGACGGCACCTTCCGCCGGTCGGTCATCAAGGTGAGCGACCCGGCGAAATACGAGATCAACCCCTCCGACTACTTTGTCTGATGCCGTCGTGCGGGCGCGCTGGGAGCACCTGCGTGCCGCGCGCCGCGTCGCCCTGATTCCCTATCTTACTGCCGGTTTCCCCACGCGCGATCTGAGCCTCGCCGCGCTCACCATGGTGGCCGAGGCAGGGGCCGACTTCGTGGAGGTCGGGATTCCGTTCACGGATCCCCTAGCCGACGGACCGGTGATCCAGAAGTCCACCCAGGTCGCGCTGCGGCAGGGTATGACGGTGGCGGGCGTGCTGGAGCTGGTGCGGGAGGCCGCGCTCGGGATCCCTGTCATCGCGTTCGGTTACTTGAACCCGATTCTGGCGTACGGAGTCGACCGGTTTCTCTCCGACGCGGCCGCGGCGGGTGTCGCGGGCCTGCTGCTCACCGATCTCCCGGCGGGCGAGGATGCGGCGCTGGAGGGCAGCGTGCACCGCAGTGACCTGGCGCTCATCTCGCTGATCGCTCCCACCACGGAGGGGCCCCGACTGCGGGCGGTGCTGGCGCAGGCCGAGGGATTCGTGTATCTGATCTCGCGTCTGGGTGTGACCGGGGCACCGACGCCGATGGACGAGACATTGGAGCGCTCCATCGCACGCGTGCGGGAAGCGACGGCCCTGCCGGTGGCCGTGGGCTTCGGGATCGGCCGGGGGGAACAGGCGGCCATAGCCGCCCGCTACGCGGACGGCGTCGTGGTGGGAAGCACGCTGGTGCAGCGGTTGGAGCAGGGGTTGGTGCCGGCACGAGACCTGATGGACGAGTTACGATCGGCGGTGGACGACGTGCAGGTGGGGAAAGGAGAGTGGCGATCGTGAGAGTGAGCGCGATGCGGCTGAGTGCTCTCTACGGGCAGGGGCTCGCGGTCGGCGGGACCCTGATCGTGTGGGGCATCCTCACTCCGGAGCTGGGCGAGCAGCTTCCGGCACTGCTCGTCGTCACGCTGCTGGTGGTGGCACTGCGCATCCCCCAGTTTCCGCTCGGGAAATACGCCTACGTGTCGCAGGTCGGCATCGTCACGCTCTCCGCGGGCCTGCTGGTGGGGCCGGGTCTGACGGCGCTCGCCGCGGCCGTCGGCACGTTCCTCACCGATGTGTTGATCCTGCGCAAGGACCACCGCGCGGCGGCTGTCAACGCGGCGCGGGAGATCGTGAGTGTGGCAACGGCGTTCGGCTTCTATGCCGGCACGATGGCCCTGCTGGGGGTCAGCGATCCCCTCACGGCCGAGGGCATGGTCGCACTGGCCGCGCTCGCGGCCGGCTACTTCGTTGTGTCGCGCTCGCTCTTCTACTACACACTCACGGTGCGCGGAAAGCTCAGCTTCCAGGAGCAGGTGTTCATCCAACGCTACGAGGTGGTCACCTACGGGACCACACTGGCCGGGGCGGGGACGGCGGTGTTGACGTTTGCGGTCATGCCGCCGCTGGCGTGGCCGTTCGTGGCCGGCCCGATCGTGCCTGCCGCCTTTCTGTTGAAGCGCATTCTCCAGGAGGCGATCCAGGCGGAGGAGCTCAACAAGATCCAGGGCATGGAGGACGTGATCACGAGCTACGTCGGGCTGGACGACGCGCTCCGGCAAATCGAGGAGTACGCCCACAAGGTCCTCGACTGGCGCAACTTCCGTGTGTACGAGCGGACCGGTGGGTCGTTTCAACTGACCTATCACGGCGCCCTGGGCTTCGCGGCCTCCGACGATCATCCCGGCGAGCACGACGACATGCGCAGGGAAGCGTGCGACGCCCGAGAGCTCCTGCACGTGACCGACACGGAGCGCGATCCGCGTGCCATGTATCTAGAGAGCGGGGTCCGCTCCCTCGTGATTCAGCCTCTGGTGTTTGGGGACGAAGTCCTGGGAACGTTCGAGCTCGACCACCACAAGCCGCGCACGTACGGCAAGTGGCAGCGGGTGCTGGTAGAGACGATCGGCCGGCGCATCGCCACCCTACTGCACATCACCGACCTGCGTGCACCGCTGTTCGATACGGTGGGGCGGGTTAACCGGCAGGTGGAGGACCTTGCTGGGCTGACCGAGGATCTCACCTCCACGGTGCAGGTCATGCGCGAATCCACGGAGGCGATCGGGAGGGGGCTGTCGGAGGAGGACGCGGCTGTGCGGGAAGGACTCGAGGCGGCCCAGGAGCTGAGCCGGGCCGCGGAGAGGGTGGTGGGGGAGAGTGGGGAGGCCGAGTCGGCCAGCGGCACCGCCAGCGCGGTGGCCGAGCAGCACCGACGCACGATCGGCGACGCCATGGACCGGCTCGTGGGCCTCAAGTCGTTCGTCTCCGAGAGTTCCGGCAAAGTAGGCGACCTGGGGACGTCGGCGCAGGGGATCGTGAAGTTCCTCGCGTCGATCCGCGAGCTGGCCGAGCTGACCAACCTGTTGGCGCTCAACGCGGCGATCGAGGCGGCGAGAGCGGGGACTCACGGCAGAGGGTTCGCCGAAGTGGCACGGGAGGTCCGCACACTTGCGGAGCAGAGCGCGGCGGCAGCCAGAGAAGCCGCGGAGTTGCTGCAGGAGATGCAGGTGCGGCTGGGCGAAGTGGTCGAGCAGATGCGCCGTGGGGAGGTCGCGGTGGCCGGCGTCGAGAAGCTGAGCGCCGAGGCGCTGGACGCACTGGCCGCGATCGTGGATGCCACCCGCGACGCCACGAGCCACGCCCAGCAAATCGCCGAGGTCGCACAGGGGCAGAACGTCGCGCTGGGAAGGCTGGACGAGCGGATCGCGACAGTGGTGGACGTCTCGTCACGCAATCGCAGCGATGCCGACACGGTGGGCGAACGGGCGGAGGTCGTCGCCAGTGGGGTCGAGAAAATCGGTGCGGCGACGCGCGAGCTGGAATCCATCGTGACCATGCTATCCGACATCACGCACCGGTTCGCAACTGGCGAATAGACGCGGCTCACGGTACCATTCCGCCGTGACCACCAACGACTGTATTTCCCTCAAAGGAATGCGGTTTCACACGTGCGTCGGTCTGCTGCCGCACGAGGAGCTCGTGCCCCAACCGCTGGAGCTGGACCTGACCGCCTGGCTCTCGTTGCGCAGCGTGGGGCGCACGGACTCTCCCAGCGACCTGCTCGACTACCGCGACCTCTACGCCATTGTCGCCGACACCGTCGGGACCAGCCACCACCGCCTGCTCGAGGCGCTCTGCGCGATGATTGCGCAGCGCACGCTTGAGCAACCTACGGTCGAGCGGGTGCGCGTGGCGGCCCGCAAGCCACACGCTCCCATCAGCGGTCCGGTCGACTACGTCGAGGTGGTGTTGGAGCGAACCGGTGACGACAACGGGTGAGTGGGCGTTCGTGGCGCTGGGTTCCAACGTAGGTGACCGGGCCGCGTGCCTCGCGTTCGCGCGGCAACGGCTGGCGATGCTCCCCGGCACGCAGCTCACCGCAGAGAGCACGGTAGACGAGACGGATCCCCTTGGCACGGTGCCGCAGGGGCCGTTTCTCAATCAGATGGTCCTGCTGCGGACGCAATTGACCCCGCAGGAACTCCTGACACTCTGTCAGGAGGTCGAGGACGCCTGCGGTCGCGAACGGCAGGAGCGTTGGGGCCCGCGTACCCTCGACGTCGACATCGTGCGGTACGGAGACCATAGCGTGCGCGACGCCGCGCTCACGCTGCCGCACCCTGAACTGCCGAACCGACCGTTCTGGCAGAGAGAGCTCGCGGAGCTGGAACCTCATGCCGACTAGCCCCAAGCCCGTCACGACGTTCGACCTGGCGCGCATGAAGCGCGAGGGGAAGAAGGTCGTGATGCTCACTGCGTACGATGCGCTGTTCGCCTCCCTGCTGGACGCCTCTGGTGTGGACGTGGTGCTCGTGGGTGACTCGGTGAACACGGTGCTCTGCGGCGAAGACACGACGCTGTCGGCGACGTTGGGGCAAATGCTGTATCACGGACGGATCGTGCGCGCCGGCGTGACGCGCGCGCTCGTCATCGTGGACATGCCGTTTCTCAGCTATCAGGTGTCGGTCGAGAACGCCAAGCGCAATGCCGGCCGCGTACTAAAGGAAACCGGGGTCCACGGCGTGAAGCTCGAGGGGGGCGCGGCCATGGCCGAGACGATCCGTGCGCTGACCGACATCGGGATCCCCGTGATGGGGCACTTGGGATTCACGCCGCAGTCGGTGCACCAGGTAGGCGGCTACCGTGTGCAGGGGCGCGACGATGAAGCGGCGGAACGGATCGTGGCCGATGCCGGCGTGCTGCAGGAGGCGGGCGTGTTCAGCATCGTGCTCGAGCTGACGCCGTCCGACGTAGCCAAGCGCGTCACCGAAGCGGTGGATGTACCGACGATCGGGATCGGCTCGGGTCCACACTGCGACGGACAGGTCCTCGTTCTGCACGACATGCTCGGACTCAATGAGGGCTTCGAGCCGAAGTTCCTGAAGCGGTACGCGGACCTCGCCGCAGCTGTGCGGCAGGCCGTCGAGGGGTTCGGAGCGGACGTACGCGCGGGCCGCTATCCCGACGCCTCGCATAGCTACGACGCGTGATCGAGATCGCCGATCTCCGGCGAATGCAGACGTGGTCACGGTCGCGGCGTGACGACGGTCAGGTGGTGGGACTCGTGCCCACGATGGGATCCTTCCACGAGGGACACCTCCGTCTCATCGATCACGCGAGGAGGCTGGCCGATGTCGTGGTCGTGAGCCTCTTCGTCAATCCCATCCAGTTCGGCCCGCAGGAAGACCTGGCCGGATACCCGCGGGATCCCGAACGCGACCGGGCAGCAGCGTTGGTGCGCGGCGTGGACTGTCTCTTCGTGCCGAGTGACGAAGACATGTACCCGACGCCGCCCGTGGTGCGCGTGACGCCCGGAAGCCTGGCCGATTACCTCTGCGGCGCGCGCCGGCCTGGACACTTCGAGGGCGTGCTGACCGTCGTGCTCAAGCTGCTCAACATCGTGCAACCCCAGCTGGCGGTGTTCGGCCGCAAGGACGTGCAGCAGGCGACCATCATCCGGCGCATGGTAGCGGACCTCGACGTCGCCACCGAGATCGCCGTGGCACCCACGGTGCGTGAAGCTGACGGCCTCGCAATGAGCTCCCGCAACGCATACCTGTCACCTGGGGAACGGCAGGTCGCTCCGGCGCTCTCGCGTGGTCTGGAGGCGGCACACCAGGCCTTTGGCGCGGGGGAGCGAGACGTGAGGAAGCTGCTGGACGCTGCGCGCGGGCCCATCGAGGCGGTCCCGGAAATCGCCCTCGAGTACCTGGAGATCGTCGATCCGCGCTCGCTCGCCCCCAGCGAGGATCCCCAAGTGGACAGCATCGTAGCCGTCGCTGCTCAGCTTGGCCGCGCCCGGCTGATCGACAACGTGACCCTGGGGGAAGGGACGGCGGTCGACATCCGCGTGCAGACATGAGCCCGGAGGCGGGAGGCAGGAAGGGAGATGCGGGCGGCGCAAGCCGGTTGGTAGTGTTGCCCGATTGGGCGCAGGTCGGCGACAAGCGACTCGCCCACATCGAGCGGGTCGCGGAGCTCGTGGGCGCGTGGGCAGAGGCCATGCACGTCGACAACGGCGAGCGGGAGCGCTGGCTTCGCGCCGTGAGCCTGCACGACGCCCTGAAGGACGGACCCTCGGACCTGCTGTCCGAACTCGCTCCCGACAGCTGGGATGCCGACGGCCTGCGCCACGGACCGGCCGCTGCGGCCATGGCGGCCCGGGCGGGCGAACGGGATCAGGGGGTGCTCGACGCCGTGCGTTACCACTCCGTCGGCTGTGCGGACTGGGACGCCGTGGGGCGCATGCTCTACCTCGCCGACTTCCTGGAGCCGGGACGGCGCAAGGCCGGGGAGGACCGGGAGGCTCTGGTGCAGCGGGTGCCCGACGATCCCCGTGGCGTGTTGTGGGAGGTGGCGCGCCGACGGCTGCTGCTCACGGTCAGCGCCGGCCATCCACTGCTTCACGAGACCGTCGCTTTCTGGAACGATCTGGTATGCGGCGACGAGTAGGCTGGATCGTTTCGGTCGCCCTGGTGGCCGCCACCGCCTGGTGGGCGTGGTACCGTTCCGGCCAGGGTGGACGGCCGTATCCCATTCCGGGAGAGGTCGAGCGCATTACCGTGGAGGTGTTGAACGCGACCGGTGTCGACGGGCTCGCCCGGGCCACGACGCGCCAGCTGCGGCACCGCGGGTTCGACGTGGTGTACTTCGGCACCGCCGCGATGGACACGCTGCGCGAGACCTTCATTGCGGTGCGGCGCGGCGACACGACCGGAGCGGCTCGGGTGCGCAAGGTGCTGGGAGTGGGGAGGGTGGTCGTGCAGCCCGACCCGCGACTACTCCTCGATGCCAGCGTGTTCCTCGGGCACGATGCCGTCGCGCTGATCGACTTCCGTCCGTAGCTGGCCGCAGGCCGCACTGATGTCGAGCCCACGGCTGCGGCGGACGGTGGTGTTGATCCCCTGATCGCGCAGCCGCTGCGCAAACCGCTGTATCGCGTCCGGGGCGGTAGGCTCCAGACCCTCTGCGCCTCCCGGGTGCAGGGGAAGCAGGTTCACCAACGCACCAACCGCGCGGGCGTGACGCGCCAACTCCTCGGCGTCCTGCTCCCGGTCGTTCAGATCGCGGATCATCACGTACTCGAACGTCACACGGCGCGGGAAGCGTCGCAGCACCGCCAGCACGTCCTCCAGGGGGTACTTCTGGTCTACCGGCATCAGGAGTCGGCGGCGCTCGCTGTTGGGAGCGTGCAGCGAGAGCGCGACGCGAAACTGCTCCGGCCGGGTGGCGAGCTTCTCCAGGTAGGGGATCACGCCTACGGTGCTCACCGTGATGTGGCGGGCCCCGAGGCCCATGCCTTCCGGGTCGTTGAGGACGGTGAGCGCACGATCCACTGCGTCCCAGTTATGCAGCGGTTCCCCCATGCCCATGAACACGACGTTGGACGGCAGGCCGACCTCCGGGTCGAGCGCCATCTCGCGCACCTGAGCGACGATCTCCCACGCGGCGAGGTGGCGCACGAACCCCATGCGGCCCGTAGCGCAGAACACGCATCCGTAGGCACAGCCCGCCTGGCTCGAGATACACAGCGTGCGGCGCGCACCCTCTGGGATGAGCACCGATTCCACCGCGCCCCGATCGGCAAAGTCCCACAGGAACTTGATGGTGCCGTCTGCGGAGATCTGCCGCGCCGCCACCGCGGGGCGGGGAAGAGGGTGCTCCGCCTGCAGGGCCGCGCGCAACGCCTGGGGCAGGTCGGTGGCGTGGTCCCAGCTCGCCAGTGGGCGCTGCCACAGGCGCGGCAGGATCTGGCGTGCGCGGTAGGTAGGCTCACCCCGGTCGGCAACCCACCGTGCCACTCTCGAGGCGGCTTCGGCCGGCGTGCAGTCGAGCAGATTCACTTGAGGATGTCGACGTCGAGGCCCACCCGATAGGTCGCACCGACGTCGTTGAGCCCGCCGCCGCGGGCCACGGCGATCACGTAGCGACCAATCCGCAGACCCAGACCCAGTCCCACGCGCCAGGAGCGGTCTCCGTATGCGGACTCGTTGGTGAGTGCGAAGTCGATACGCACCTGCCGATTGATGAGCACGCCGGTCGCCAGCATGTGCTCGAGGTTGCCGGTTGTCCGATAGGTGGCCCCGTAGCGCAGCGCTACCAACGTCGCAGTGCCGGCGATTCCTGCGCTCTCGATCGGTACGGCCTCGATCCCCAGATAGAAGTCCGTGCTCTGGGTGGTGCTGAAGTCGGCAGGGAAGAAGTGGGACGCCGCGGCGATAGTCAGCCGTCGGTGCGGTTGTAACCGCAACCCGGCATCGAGCGTGAGTCCTCCATCGTCGTCGCTGTCGAATCGGGCGTCGTGCACCTCGAGCATGATCCCCAGCGCGACGGGCCCCCGACGGTAGGCCGTCTTGAAGCCCAGCAGCTGCTCGTACACCGGGATCGAGCCCTCCTCGGCACCGGGGGAAGTCGTGGTCCGCACCAGGTCCTTGACGTCCATCCGGCCATACAGCAGCGCCACGTCCCACCCCGCGCCCAGGCGCTTGTCCACGCCCACGAGCAGCCCCCCCATCTTCAGGGCGTCGGGGGTCTGCACCACCTGTGCGCCGGCGGCCAGGCTAGCCTGGTGCGCCGGCGCGGCGGGGTTCCAGAAGATGGCGGTGACACCCGTCTCGAGGGCGGGCGGGGTGGAGAGCGACGTTGCCGTGACGCGCCAGAGGCCGGCCGCGGGCGGTGCCTGCGCCAGGAGGGGCTCCGTGCCGACGAGCGCCAGAAGGAGGGTCACACAGGCCGGTCGCACGCCCCAAGGTTCGCCCCTTCTCGGGCCGGGTGTCAAGCCGCTTGCTGCCCTCCTCGGGGGCCATTATGTTCAACCAGCAACAGGACTTGGGCGATTTTGCCATTGCATCTATTCGCGACCTGCCGGCTCCCAAAACGGCTCAGCCCCGCCCGCGCGCGGCCTCCTCGCACCCGCACCGCCGAGGAGTCCGACCGTGTCCTGTGCCATCCCCTGGGCAACTAACCTGACAGAATGACTGCCACGGCCATGCGCACGCACCGTGCCGGTGCGCTCCGCGCGGAGCACATCGGTGCCCGGGTGAGGCTCGGAGGCTGGATCCATCGGCGCCGCGACCTGGGCGGCCTGGTCTTCCTCGACCTGCGGGACCGGGACGGGATCGTACAGGTATCGGTCGGGCCGGACTGGACGCCGCCCGACGTCATGGAATCGGTCCTGGAAGTGACCACGGAGTCGGTGATCCTGGTCGGTGGCGAGGTCGTGGGTCGCCCGGACGAGGCGCGCAACCCCGAGATGGCCACCGGCGACGTGGAAGTGCACGCCGATGCGATCGAGGTGGTGGGTCCGGCGCAGCTCGAGGCCCTGCCGATTCCGGTCTGGCGCACCAAGGGCGAGGACCCGCCGTCGGAGGAGTTGCGCTTGCTGCACCGGCACCTGGACCTGCGGCGCGCCGAGTTGCAGGGCAACCTCGCGTTACGGCATCGGCTGCTGCAACGGACGCGCGCCACCCTCACCGAGCTCGAGTTCTACGAGGTGGAGACGCCGATCCTCACCAAGCCCACGCCGGAGGGAGCGCGGGACTACCTGGTGCCGTCTCGCGTGCACCGCGGGGAGTTCTACGCGCTCCCCCAGTCACCGCAGCTCTACAAGCAACTGCTCATGGTGGCCGGGTTTGACCGGTACTTCCAGCTCGCCCGTTGCTTCCGCGACGAGGATCTGCGTGCCGACCGCCAGCCTGAGTTCACGCAGATCGACCTCGAGGCGTCATTCGTCTCGCCGGAGGACGTGTACGCTGTGCTGGAGACGCTCTTCCTGGCGCTGTGGGATGAGGCGGGGCAGGCGGTGCAGGCACCGTTCCGGCGGCTTCCGTTCGCGGAGGCGATGGAGCGGTACGGCACCGACAAACCCGACCTCCGGTTCGGGCTCGAGTTGGAGGATGTGACCGAGCTGCTGCGCGGCTTTCGGGCGTTCGAGCAAGTCCTCGGTGACGGCGGACGGGTACGCGGGCTGCGGGTGCCTGGCGGAGCCGCGCTGTCTCGCAAGGACGTGGACGCCCTGACCGAACTGGCTCGGGATGCCGGTGTCGGTGGGCTTGCGACGCTCAAGCACCGCGAAGGCAAACTCAGCGGGCCGCTATCGAAGATCGACGGCATGACGGCCGCAGCCGCCGGGCTCGGAGACGGTGATCTCCTGTTGGCCACGGCAGGACAGGATGACGTTACGTCCCGGGCACTCGATCGGGTGCGCCGGAAGGTGATCGCGCGCCTCGACCTCGCACCCGAAGCAGCCCACGCGTTCGCGTGGGTCTACGACTTTCCGCTGTTCGAGTGGGATCGCGAGAGCGAATCGTGGCTCGTGGCCCACCACCCGTTCACGTCACCCCATCCCGACGATGTCGCACGCCTCCTTGAGGGCGACCGCTCAGGCGTGCGGGCGCTGCACTATGACTTGGTGTACAACGGGCACGAACTGGGCAGCGGCTCCATCCGGATCACCGACCCGCGGGTGCAGCTGCTCGTGTTGGACCTGCTCGGGATCTCGGAGGACGACGCCCAACGCCGCTTCGGCTTCCTGCTGCGCGCTTTGCGCGCGGGGGCTCCCCCGCACGGCGGGTTCGCCGTGGGATTCGACCGCGTAGTGATGCTCCTCGCCGGCGCCGACAATCTGCGGGACGTGATCGCCTTCCCCAAGACCACGGCGGCGCGGGCACTGTTCGAGGGTGCGCCGACCGAGCTCAATGCCGAAGAATTGAGCGAGCTGGCGCTCAAAGTGGATAACGCATGAGCAAGGACGTCACGCACCGCATCTCCACCGAAGGCGCCGACCTCCTGGCGCTCGCGGGTGTCAATGACGGCAACCTGCAGGAACTCGAGCAGGCGACCGGCGTGCGCGTCACGCTGCGGGGCGAGCGCATGACGCTCGCCGGGGGTCTGGAGGCGGTGGAGCAGGCCAGCCGGATCGCGGCGGCCATGATCGACCTGGCGCGAATGGGTGAGACGGTGAGTCCCGAGGAAGTGCGGCAGCTCGCCGCGAACGGGGGACGGGACGCGGCGCAACTGGCGAACGGCAACTACAAGATCGCGCTCCCCGGCGTGCGGCGCGCGGTGCATCCCAAGTCGGCCGGGCAGCAGACCTACGTAGAGGCGATGCGCGAGAACGATATCGTCATCGGGATCGGTCCGGCTGGCACCGGCAAGACGTACCTTGCGGTAGCGATGGGGGTCGAGGCCCTCTCCCGCAAGCGGGTGCGGCGGCTGGTCCTGGCGCGCCCGGCGGTGGAAGCGGGAGAGCGACTGGGCTTTCTGCCCGGGGATCTCCAGGCGAAGGTGGATCCCTACCTGAGACCGTTGTACGACGCGCTCGAGGACATGATGCCGTACGACCGCATCCAGCGGGCGCTGGAGACGCGCACGATCGAGATCGCCCCCCTGGGGTACATGCGGGGACGCACTTTGCAGGATGCGTTCGTGATCCTCGACGAGGCGCAGAACGTGAGCGGGGGACAGATGAAGATGTTCCTCACGCGCCTCGGACTGAACTCGCGGGCGGTGCTGTGCGGTGACAAGACCCAGATCGACCTGCCGAGCCGGGAGGAGTCGGGCCTCATCCAGATCGAGCGGATTCTCCCCGGGATCGAGGGAGTGGCGTTCTGCTACCTGGACGAGCGGGATGTGGTGCGGCATCGCCTGGTGCGGGAGATCATCCGAGCCTATGTGGAGGATGAGGACGCATGAGCCGCGCCGGACGCCGTTCACTCAATCTGGAGCTTGCGCCGAGCCGACTGCCGGCGGCGGTGGCGTTCCACGGAAGTCGCTGGGGATTGCTGGTCCTGCTGGCGGTGTTGACGTACCTGGCGTTCCCCGTGGCAGGCGGGACTCAGGCACCGGTGCTCGAACCGGGAGACGTGGCGCCGGAGCGCGTGATCGCGCCCTTCGCGTTCGACGTGCGGAAATCGTCCACCGAGATCGAGCGGGAGTCGGCGGCCCTCGAGGCGACGGCGCGGCCGATCTACGAGTACCAGAGCGCGGTGGTGGACACGCTGCTGGCCGACCTGGACTCCGTATTCGTGGCGTTGCAGGCCGCTACCACGGCCGAATCGCTCGTGGTGGCGGCGCAGGAGCGTGGCGTACGCCTCACGCCGGAGGAGGCGACCTATCTGCGGGAGGGCAACCGCCTCGCGGCGTACCGTCAGGCGTCGCGGCGCTTCCTGCGCCGTGAGCTCAGAGCCGGCGTGGCCGAGTCACAGGCCCTCGAGCAGGAGATCGTCCCTGAGGTGATCGTGCGGCGCAACGGCTCCGAGGGTGTGGCGCAGCGCGACACGATTCGGACGTACGAGCAAGTACTGCAGCGGCGTACCACGGGGCACCCCGACCCGAGCTCGTTGGTGGGCGATCAAGTGTACGTGAAGCTCATCAACGCGCTGTTCCAGCCGAGCCTGATCCCCAACACGACCGAATACGAACTCCGCAAGCAGGAGCTCAGGGCGAGCGTCGACACCGTCAAGCATCACGTGCGGGCGAACGAACGCATCGTGGACGCCAACGAGGTCGTCACGGACGAAGTCTACGAGCGACTCTTCGCCCTGAATCAGGCACAACTGGAACGAGGTGGCGGAGCCGGAGCGAGCGCCGCGGGCACCTTCGGCCAGATGGTCACCAACGGTCTGGTCCTGATGGTGTTCTGGCTGCTCGTCATGCTGTACCGGCCCGACACCTACCGGGTGTTCAGGCGCATGCTGGTGCTGAGCGTGCTGTTCGGTCTCGTGATTCTGGGTGCCGCCGTCAACGGAGAGTTCATGACGCACGCGCCCGAGCTGATTCCCATTCCGTTCGCGGCGATGATGGTCACCGTGCTCTTCCGTGGGCGCGTCTCCATGGTCGGCGCCATGGTGCTGGCTATTCTCATCGGATCGCAGGCGGCCTACGGTAGTGTCGAGGCGCTGTTCATCGCCCTGGTGGGTGGCGTCGCGGCAGCCGTGAGCGTGCGTACGATCCGGCGACGCAACCAGTTCCTCACGGCGGTGGTCCTGGTAGCCGGCGCCTATCTCCTGGCGGGGGTCGCGGTGGGATTGCGCGTGGACTGGTCGGCGGTCGAGATCGGTCTCACCGGGTTGCGAGGCGGTCTCAACGCGCTCGCGTCGGGCGCGCTCGCGTTCATGTTGCTCCCGGTGGTCGAGTCGATCAGTGGGGTCACGACCGACGTCACGTTGCTCGAGCTCTCGGATCCCGATCGCCCGCTGCTGCGGCGGCTCGCCACGGAAACGCCGGGGACGTACGCCCACAGCATAGCCATGGCCAATCTGTGTGAGCCGGCGTGCAACGCGGTGGGTGCGAACGGACTCCTGGCCCGCGTCGGGTGCTACTATCACGACGTCGGCAAGCTCAAGAAGCCGCAGTTCTTTGTGGAGAACCAGACCCCGGGCGTGAATCCGCACGACAAGCTCAAACCGGAGGTGTCGGCTGGGATCATCCGCAACCACGTGCGGGATGGCGTGGCGCTGGCGGAGGAGTACAAGCTCCCCGAGGTCGTGAAGGGGTTCATTCCCGAGCACCACGGAACGATGGAGATCACGTACTTCCTCGAGCGGGCGCGTAGCCGGGACGGGGATGAGGAGGTCAAGGTCGAGGATTTCCGGTACCAGGGACCGAGGCCCCGCACGGTGGAAACCGCGTGCGCATTGCTTGCCGATGGCATCGAGGCGGCCGTCCGGGTCCTGGCCGAGCCCACCCCGGAGAAAGTGAGCGACGCCATTGACCACATCATCCGGCACCGTATCGAAGCCGGACAGCTGGAAGGAAGTTGGCGGGATCGGCGCGGACTGGGAAGCGGCGTCCGAGGCGTGACCTGCGGGTGACCGATCCGGACGCGGCGCTCGCGGTCCCGGCCACCGCGGTGCGGCGCTGGGCCGCAGCCGTGCTGGACGGTGAGGGCGTCGGCCGGGCAGCTCTGTCCATCACCTTCCTCGGCGGCCCCAAGATGCGGGCACTGAACCGGCGTGCGTTCGGGCGCGACCGGGCCACGGATGTGATCGCGTTCCGCCTGCCTCACCTGGACCAGCTCGCCGGAGATATCTACGTCTGCCCCTCGGTGGCGCGGCGTAGTGCGCGAGACGCAGGCGTGACCGAGCGCGAAGAGATGGTGCGCCTCGTGGTGCACGGTGTGCTGCACGTCCTCGGCCAGGAACACCCCGATGGCACCGGCCGAACCCGCTCGGCCATGTGGCACCATCAAGAGCGCTACGTGGAACGGCTGAGCGGCCGCGTCCCACGATGAGCACTTCCTGGACGGTCTGGTTCGAGTTACTCGTGGCCACGGGTGCGGCGCTGTGGGCAGGGCTGCTCGTGCTGGCGGAAGAGGCTCCCGTACTTCCGCGCTCGCTGGGCGACCCACCGCCGGCCCGTGGCGAACCCATTCCGGTGCACCGGGCCCTGCAGGTCGCGCGGGTGGCGCTGCTCGTGGTGGCCGGCGCGGCGGCGGCCGCGGCAATCGAGTGGTGGCGGCGCCCGCCTGCCGAGGGAGCGATCGGGCTGCTGCTCGCCGGTGCGCTGCTCTACCTGATCGCCGACGCCCTTCCACGCGGGATCGGAGTGCTACTGCCGCAACTCGCCGGAATGACGGTGTCCCCGGCGCGGCGCAGCCTGGTCATGCTCAAGCCGTTGCTCGGCGTGGTGGCCGCCACCGGGAGGCTGCTCCAGACGGCGCTTCCGCCACGCGCGCCAACCGTCACCGGGCTGGGTGAGGGGGAGCGGGACGTGCTGGCCGGGGTGGTGTCGCTGCGTGACGGTATCGTGGCGGAGGCCATGACGCCGAGACTGGACATCGCCGCGATCGAGGCAAGCGCGGACTGGCGCGAGGTGGTGGAAGCGCTGCGTCGTAGAGAGCGGGCGCGGCTGCCGGTGTACGAGGGGGATCTCGACCGCATCGTGGGTGTGCTGTATGCCAAGGACCTCACACCCGTGGTGGCGGGGATCGCTCCACATCCGAAGCGGTGGCAAGAGATGGTGCGGCCCGCACAGTTCGTTCCGGAATCGAAGTCGCTCGTGAGCCAGCTGCGGGACTTCCAGCGCGGCCCGAGCCACATCGCCATCGTGGTGGACGAGTTCGGTGGGACGTCGGGACTGATCACCCTGGAGGACGTGCTCGAAGAGGCCGTTGGCGAGATCTACGGCGAATACGATCGTGAGGAGCGCCCGACGACAAGTTCTGGGTCGATGGCACCGTCACGCTGGACGACCTGTCGGAAACGCTGCGCACCGCGATCGACCGGGAGGACGTGAGCACCGTTGGAGGACTCATCTACTCGGAACTGGGACGAGTGCCGCGTCCGGGCGAGGAGTTGCGCATTGGCGAGTTCCGCGTCGTGGTCGAGCAGGTCATCCGGAGACGCATCCGGCGCGTGTACTTCGAGCGGCGGGCGCACGAGCCCGCCCAGGGTGTGGGGGAGGCCGCACCGTGACCGCGTGGATCATGCTGGCCGTGGGGGTCGTGGTCGCCGCGACGGGCATGGCGGCGGCGGTGGCTGCCGCCGCGGTGCGGCATGTCGATCTCTACCGCTGGGCCGCCGGTGGCAAGGCCGGTGGGGCCTCGGCCGGCGTGCTGCTCGCGGCGCCCGGACGCATCGTGCGCGCGGCGCAGGGGCTGGTGACCGGTGGGACGCTGGTGGTGGGGTTCGGTCTGGCGGCGCTCACGGCGTATCTCCCGACGCTCTTGGAGGCAGCGACGATCCTCCTGTTCGCGGCACCGATGGTCGTGGTGGCAACGTACGCGGTGCCCCGGGCGGTCGGGCGACGCTGGCCGGAGGGGATCTTGCACCGGGTGACCCCGTGGCTTCGCACGCTCGGCTGGTTGTTCGCACCGTTCGCTCCCAGGGCATCGGAGCCGCGGGCGCGGGCGGCGCTGGACGCGCATCCGCAACCGGCACGGGCAGACGAGCCGCACGACGGTGTGGAACTCCCCCAGCTGTCGGGCATCCTGGCGTTCACGGAGCGTCCCGTTCGTGAAGTGATGACCCCGCGAACCGAGATCGTAGCCGTGCGGGAGGGTACACCGGTGGAGGAGGTCGGCCGTCTGTTCAGCGAGTCGGGATACTCTCGCCTCCCGATCTACCGGGAGTCGCTGGACAGTATCAGCGGGATGATCTACGCGTTCGACCTGCTCAAGATCACACCGGGCGCGGAGTTGCCGCTCCGACCGGTGACCACGGCTCCGGGGTCGAAACGCTGCACCGACCTCCTGTTCGCCATGCAGCGCGATCGCTTCCAGGTCGCGGTGGTGCTGGACGAGTTCGGGGGGACCGCGGGGATGGTCACGTTCGACGACTTGCTGCGGGAGTTGGTGGGCGACGTGTTCGGGGACCAGGAGCCCCGTGATCTCCAGGAGGGAGCTGCCGCCGACCTGGTCGAGGCTACGGGCGCGACGCCGACCGAGGAGATTGCGGCACGGTTCCAGGTGGAGTTGCCGGAGGAGGCAGAGACGATTGGGGGCTTGCTGGCACGAGCCGCAGGACGTATTCCCCAAGCGGGCGAGCGCTTTGCCTTCGGCGGTTTGGAGTTCGATGTGTTGGCCGCGACGCCCACGCGACTGGAACGGGTGATGGTGCGGCGAGGCCCGGTACCCACGATTGCACTGCGGGGAGGTGAGTGACGTGAACCTCACGGCCAGGAAGCTGCGGCGCTACTTCTTCACCGGTCTCATCGTGATCGCGCCGGTGGGTGTCACGGCCGTCGTGCTCGTGTGGCTGTTCCGGCAAATCGACAACATCCTCGGCACGCCGCTCCAGAACCTCTTGAGTATCCGCATCCCGGGACTGGGGCTCGTGCTCCTCGTCCTGGTCGTGATGGGTGTGGGATGGGCGGTGCACCGGGCAGCCGGCCGGCAGATCCTGCACTTCTGGAACGAGGCGTTGGCACGGTTCCCGCTGACGGGCAGGATCTACAACGCCATGAGCCAGATCGTCCAGACGATCGTGGGCGAGCGGACCAGCTTCTTCCGCCGGACCGTGCTCATCCCGTATCCCACCGAGGGGATCTGGGCGGTGGCGTTCGTGACCAATGAGGACGACCCGGTGATGATGGCGCTCATCGGCGAGCCGTGCATCAACGTCTTCGTCCCCACCACCCCCAACCCCACGTCGGGGTTCATGCTCATCGTACCCAAGACGAAGATCAAGGAAACGGGCATCACGGTCGACGAGGCGATGAAGCTCGTTATCTCGGCGGGGGCCGTGAGCCCCCACGATGAGGCGCCCTCGCTGCGCCGGCGGGGGCTCGATCTGGACACGCTGCTCAAGGATACGCAGGCATGAACGAGCGGCAGGAGATGGTCCTGGACGAGCTGCGCCAGCTCGCGGAGTCGGGGGATGTTGCACGCTTCCTCGGGCTGGCCCGCGAGCTCCAGCCCGCCGACCTCTCGGACGTGCTGGCCGGGCTCGAGCCCGACGTCCAGCTCCGTCTCGTGCAGACCCTGCCGCCCGAACTCGTGTCCGAGGCACTTGCCGAGATGGAGGAAGAGGAGCACCCGGAGGAGCTCCTCGCCGCGCTGCGACCGGAAGATGCCGCCGACATCGTCGAGGAGCTGGAGGACGACGACGCGGTCGACCTGATCGCGGAGCTACCTGCCGACCAAGCCGCGCGCATTCTGAGGCATGTCGCCGACCGGGCCGACATCGAGCGGCTCCTGGTCTACGACGAAGAGACCGCCGGCGGCCGCATGACGGCCCACGTCGTCGCGGTGCCGGAGCGCGCTACGGCGGGACACGCGATCGAAGAGGTGCGGCGCCAGGCGGCGGAAGTGGAGGAGTTCTACCAGATCTTCGTGGTGGACGAACAGTACCGCCTCGTGGGCGTCCTCCCGTTGCAGCGCATGGTAGTGGCCAAGCCCGAGACGTCGGTCAAGGAGCTCATGGAGCCCCCCCCGGTGTCCGCCGCGCCCGAGCTGGACCAGGAGGAAGTGGCCCGGCTGATGAGCCGCTACAACGTGCCTGCCGTGCCCGTGGTGAATCCCGACGGCAAGCTACTCGGCCGGGTCACCTTCGACGACGTGATCGACGTGGTCGAGGCGGAGCAGACGGAGGACCTCCTCAAGTTCGGGGGCGGCGCCGGTGACGAGCAGCTCGCCGGCACGTGGCACCATGCGGTGCGCAGCCGACTGCCCTGGCTCTATCTCAATCTGTTCACGGCGTTCTTCGCCGGCGCCGTCGTCCTCGCGTTCGAGGACACCATCGCTCAGATCGTGGTGCTTGCCGCCATCATGCCCATAGTGGCGGGATTGGGCGGGAGCGCGGGCACGCAGGCCCTGGCGGTCACGGTGCGACGAATTGCGCTGGGCCTGATCCCGGCCCGCAGCGGTGTAGCCCTCGTGGGGAAGGAGATGGTGGTCGGAATCATCAACGGACTGGCCATCGGTGTGGTGGTTGGGTTGGTGACGGTGGCCACGGGTCGACCGTGGCAGCTCGGGCTCGTCGTCATGCTGGCGATGTGGGGCAGCCTCATCGTCGCGGCCACCGTGGGAGCGGCCGTACCGTTGCTGCTGCAGCGTTTGGGCGTGGATCCGGCCGTGGCGAGCTCCGGATTCGTCACGGCAGTGACCGACATCGCCGGGTTCTTCATTCTCCTGGGGCTCGCGGCCACCCTGCTGCTCAACGGCACCTAGGGGAGCGGCTTGCGAGCCCGCCGGGGCAGGGACGAAGTTACTAACGACATGCACGCCACGGGCCTCGTCGAAGGCATCCAGCAGCGGAACATCCCCTCGCTGGCTCGCGCCATCTCGCTGGTCGAAAACGGGCGAAACGGGTACGAAGAGCTACTCTCGGAGCTCCACCCCCTGGTGGGCCGGGCCCACCGGATCGGGATTACCGGGCCGCCCGGAGCGGGGAAGTCCACGCTCATCGAGCGGCTGGTCCAGGCCTACCGTGCCAAGGACCTCACGGTCGCCGTGGTCGCGGTGGACCCCACGAGCCCGTTCACGGGCGGCGCGCTGTTGGGCGACCGCATTCGGATGGACACGCTCACGCTCGATCCCGGCGTCTACATCCGGTCGATGGCATCACGCGGTGGCGTCGGAGGGCTGGCGACGACCACGCGTGAAGTGTGTGACGTGCTCGATGCCTTCGGCTTCGAGCGGATCATCATCGAGACCGTGGGGGTGGGGCAGTCGGAGCTGGCCATCGCCGGGAGCGCCGATACCACGGCGCTGGTGCTGGTACCCGAATCGGGAGATGGCGTGCAGGTGCTGAAGGCGGGCGTGATGGAGATTGCCGACCTCTACCTCGTGAACAAGGCGGATCGCCCCGGAGCCGACCGGCTGGTGCAGGAAGTGGAAATCATGCTGGGGATTCGGCGTGGCAACGCGTTTCGGCACGTAACGCCACACCACCGGCCCACCGCCATCCCCTCCCCCGGAACGGGCATCGGAGAACGGGGAACCGGACACGAGGAAGCGGGAAGCGGAGAGTGGGAGCCGCCAGTGCTCACGGCGGTGGCGGTGAAGGGGGTGGGGGTGGAGCGACTCATCGAGGTGTTCGGTGAGCACTACGCGCATCTGGAACGCACGGGACAACTCGCAGCGTTGCGTAGGGAGCGGCTGGCGCGGCACACGCGCGAGGTCGTGGACCGGGCGCTGAGCAGTCTGATCTGGCGGGACGGCGACGGCGACGCGCAGGTGGCCGAGGGGCTCGACGACGTGGTGCAAGGTCGGATCAGTCCGTACAAGCTCGCCCAAAGCATCGTGGGCAAACTGCAGGAGGATAGTCGTCGATGACGGACAAGAGTGCGCACGATCGCTGGCGCGAAGATTACGAGGCAGCCTCCAAACGGCCGATTGATTTCGTTACTCAGAGCTCGGCCGAAGTGAGCCCACTCTACACCCCCGAGGACGTCGAGGGCGCGGAGTACGAGCGGGACCTCGGCTACCCGGGAGCGTACCCCTTTACCCGCGGGATCCACCCCACGATGTACCGGGGTCGGCTCTGGACGATGCGGCAGTTTTCGGGGTTCGGGACGGCGGAGGACACCAATCGGCGGTACAAATTCTTGCTCGAGCGCGGCCAGACTGGGCTGTCGGTGGCCTTCGACTTCCCCACCCTCATGGGGTATGACTCCGATTCCCCACGGTCCGAGGGCGAGGTGGGCAAGTGCGGCGTCGCGATCTCGTCGCTCGCGGACATGGAGACGCTGTTCGACGGGATCCCCATGGAGCAGGTCTCGACGTCCATGACGATCAACGGCCCGGCGGCCATGCTGTTCTGCTTCTACGTCGCCGCCGCCGAAAAGCAGGGCAGCGACATCGGCAAGCTGCGCGGCACGGTGCAGAACGACATGCTGAAGGAATACATGGCCCAGCATGCTTGGATCTTCCCCGTCGAGCCCGCCCTCAAGATCATCGTGGACATGTTCGAGTGGGCCTCCGAGCATACGCCGCTGTGGAACACGATTTCGATCAGCGGCTACCACATTCGGGAGGCCGGCGCCACAGCGGTGCAGGAAATGGCGTTCACCCTCGCCAACGGGTTCGAGTACGTTGAGCGGGGCGTGGCCCGGCAGCTCGACGTGGACGACTTTGCGCCCCGGCTCTCGTTCTTCTGGGACGTGCACAACGACTTCTTCGAGGAGATCGCCAAGATGCGCGCCGCGCGCCGCATCTGGGCCCGGCACATGCGCGAGCGCTACGGAGCGCGTGACCCACGCTCCTGGAAGATGCGGTTCCACTGCCAGACGGCCGGCGTGTCGCTCACCGCACAACAGCCGATGAATAACGTGGTGCGCGTCGCGTACCAGGCCATGGCCGCCGCGCTGGGGGGCACGCAGTCGCTCCACACCAATTCGCTGGACGAGACGCTGGCGCTGCCGACCGAGGAGGCCGTGAAGCTCGCGCTGCGCACCCAGCAGATCCTGGCGTTCGAAACCGGCGTGCCCAACGTGGTGGATCCGCTGGCCGGGTCCTACTACGTCGAGGCGCTCACGGATCGCATGGAGCGGGAGGCCGAGGAACTGTTTACGCAGATCGAGCAGATCGGTGGAGTCGTGAAAGGCATCGAGCTTGGGTGGTTTCAGCGACAGATCCATCAGAGTGCGCTCCGGTTCCAGCATGAGGTGGACCAGAGGCGCCGCATCGTGGTGGGCGTCAACGATTACGTCGACCAGGATGGTGAGGAGCTCGAGATCCTGCAGGTGAACGAGGAGGCGGGCGCGTTCCAGCGGAAGCGCTTGGCTCGGCTGCGCGACGGTCGAGATGCCGCACGCGTCGAGAGCGTCTTGCAGGAGCTGCGCTCTGCAGCGGCCCGGGAGGACAACGTGATTCCGTACATGCTCGACTGCGCGCGGGCGTACTGCACGCTTTACGAGATCCGCCACGCCCTGGAGGAGGTATACGGTGCATACCGCGAACCCGTCTTCTTCTAAGCACCTCTCCGTTTCACGCGGTGGCGCCTCGGCGAGTGCCGCGGGCGAAGCCGCCACGCTGCAGCCAATCGTGGACTGGCTGACCAACCTCGGGGCGAGCGAGCACTGGGTCGTGTCGTGCTACCTCAAGCTCGAGCCGCGCGACCGAAGCCGCGGCAAGTACCTCATCAAGCTGAAGAACCGGATCAAGGCGCAGCTCAAGTGGCTGGAGGAGCGTGGCCTCGGCCGGCAGGAGCGGGACACGGTGGGGCGTGACCTGGAGCGGATGCGGGAGTACCTCGAGCATCCCGACAACCTGGGCGAAGGACAGGGCATCGCGTTGTTCGCGTGTGAGCCGCTCGATCTGTTCGAGGTCATCCCCTTGCCCTCGGTATTCCGCTCGCGGCTCTCGGTCGACCACACGCCCCTCGTCCGCGAAGCGGCCGCCCTCAACGACGAGTTTGGACGCGTGCTCTGCGCGGTGTACGATCGCACGACGGCGCGCATGTTCACGGTAACGGCGTTCGGCATCGAGGAGCTGCCGAGCCTCACGGCGGGCGACACCACGCTACCATCAACGGATTCGCGAGGAGAAGCAGCGGCACTATGCCAGCGTCGCGCAGCGGCTGTTCGAGGCTTCGCGTGAGCGACCCATCCGCGGCGTTGTCCTGGCAGGCATGGGGGCCGATGCCGACGCCGTCGTGCCTCACCTCCACCCGTACCTCGGCGCGCAGGTGCTCGGCACCGCGAAGCTCAACCCCAAGACCACGAGTCCGGCGGAGGTGATGGAAGCGGTGCTCGCAGTTCGGCAACAGGCCGAGCGCGAGCTCGAAGCCGGTTACGTGGACGCCTTGTACGAGCGCCTCGGCACGGGATGGGCCGTGAACGGGATCGAGCCGGTGCTCAAGGCGCTGGCCCATGGCCAGGTTCGTACGTTGTTCGTGGACCCCACGGTCGAGCAGACGGGATTCCGCTGCGACAG
>JBDGXT010000101.1:0-7022 GCA_039584455.1 Gemmatimonadota bacterium | reverse complement strand
TGGCCCACTTCTCGTTCAGTTCGGTGAGCGTTTCCTGCTGCTGCATGGCAGCCCGGATCGCCCGGTCGGCGTCGTCGTCGTGCGCGATCGGCGCGCCCCACAGGGCCATGATCGCGTCGCCCATGAACTTGTCGAGGGTGCCGCCGTGCTCGAACACGATCTCCACCATCTCGGTGAAGTACTCGGTGAGCAGGGTAGCGATCTCGTCGGGGGTCATGTTCTCTGACATCGACGTGAAGCCGCGAATGTCGCTGAAGAACACGACGACGGGTCGCTTGGCGCCGCCCAACTGCACCTGCTCGACCTGGCTGGCGATCTGCTCGGCCAAGTCCGGGGCGAAGTACCGCTGGAAGTTGGAGAGGACGACCGCTTCGCGCTGGATGCGCTCGGTGAGCTGGCTATTCTCGATCGCCACGGCCGCGATGCCGGAGAACGCGATGAGGAACTCCAGGTCCTCGTCCCCGAAGGAATTGGTGGCGGTCATGTTGTCCACGTAGATGATACCGAGGACGGTGCCCTCACTCCCCATGAGCGGCGTGCACATCGCGCTGCGCACGCTCTGCATCACGATGGACTTACCCTTGAACCGGTCGTCCGCCGCAGCATTGTCGGTGAGGATGGCGAGGCGCTCATCTACCGCCCGCCGCGCGATGGACTGCGGAACGCGCGCCCCGCCGCCGTCGCCCAGCCGATTCTGGGACACGCGCGGTACCAGGTCGTCGTCCTTCCCCTCCAGCATGAGGATGGAGACGCGGTCCACGTTCATCACCTTGAAGGTGATGTCTACAACCTTCTCGAGCAGCCGGTCCACGTCTTGCTGCTTGGAGAGCTCCTTGGAGATGTCGAGCAGCAGGGAGAGCTTCTCCGCCTGGCGCTCGTCGACCGACTCGCTCTCGAGCTTGAGCTGCGACGCCGAGCTGCGCCGCGGGGTGCCCAACTCCTCCTTGACCTCCCCCGAATCCTCGAGCGCCACCTGGCGCACGATGGTTGCTTCGGGAGGCGGAGGGCGCTGCGCGAAGCCTCCGTCGGTGGGGATTGCGGGACGGGCGGTGGGCGGCGTCACCTCCTGCACCTTGAAGGCGACTTTGCCGAACGTCACGACGTCGCCGTCGCCCACCACCGTGTCCGAGACCTTGGTGCCGTTGACGAACGTCCCGTTGCTGGATCCGAGGTCATGGACGCGCACGCCGCCGTCGGAGAGGGACACCTCTGCGTGTCGGCGTGACACGGTGGGGTCGTAAATCGGCATGTCACTGGTGACCGCACGACCGACCACGACCGTGCGCGGCTGCGTCAGATCGATTATCAGGTCACCAGTGGTACTCAAGAGCTTGAACGCGCTCAATCCACAACTCCTTTGCTGGCGGTAAGATGCGTTCGCTAGCGACCACTCGCCAGGGCGAGCGCCCGTAGCACGGCCCCCGCCTTGGCCTCCGTCTCGACGTACTCACGCTGCGGATCACTGTCGGCCACGATCCCAGCGCCGGCCTGCACGTGAGCGCGGCCGTTCTGCAGGATGGCGGTCCGGATCGCGATCGCGGTGTCCAGCGTGGTCGCGCCCCATCCGATGTACCCAACGGCGCCGGCATATGGTCCGCGGCGGGTCGGCTCGAGCGCGTCCAGGATCTCCATGGCGCGCACTTTGGGGGCACCGGACACGGTGCCGGCGGGGAAGCACGCCCGCAGCGCGTCCACCGCGTCGAGTTCGGCTCGTAAGTGACCGCGCACCTCGCTCACAATGTGCTGCACGTGGGAGTAACGCTCGATGGCCTTGTCGATGGTGACCCGCACCGAGCCGAACTCAGCCACCCGCCCCACGTCGTTGCGTCCCAGATCCACCAACATCGCGTGCTCGGCGAGCTCCTTCTCGTCGGCCAGGAGCTCCTCCGCCAGCGCGGCATCTTCGTCGGGGTTCGCGCCGCGGGGTCGCGTACCGGCGATCGGCCGCACGGTGATCTCCCCGTCCTCCACCCGGACCAGCACCTCTGGAGAACTACCCACGATGTGCAGGTCGTCGAGGGTGAGCGCATACAGATACGGCGCCGGGTTGAGCATCCGCAGGGAGCGATAGACGTCGAGCGGCGGCGCTGCGCACGGCACGTCCTGGCGCCGCGACAGCACGACCTGAAAGGCGTCGCCCTCCCGGATATGATCCTTGATGCGGGCGACGTCGCGCTCGAACGCCTCTCGACGGTAAGGCGTATCCGGCTTGGCGAGGTCGCCGCCTTCGATGGCGAGGGGAGCCAGGGTGGGCGGCGACGCGAGTCGGTCCAACGCGCCCTCGATGCGCTCGCTGGCACGGTCGTATTCCCGCAGCAGCGCCGCGCGGTCCGCGCCCTCGGCGACGTGCGTGTTGGCCACCACGATTGCACGGGCGAACGCATTGTCAATGATGACCAGGGTGTCGGCGATCATGAAGGCCGCGTCGGGCAGATCGAGGTCGTCCCTCGGGCCTCCCGGCAGTCGCTCGATGGCACGCACTGCGTCATAGCTTAGGAAGCCCACGCCGCCGCCGGTGAAGCGGGGCAGCCCGGGGATGGCGACCGGCCTGAGGGTCCGGAGCCGTTTGGCGATGTCGGTCAGGGGATCCTTAGCCTCGCCCCCGGGCTCCCAGCCGCCGCTCGGGGTCCAGCACTCCACCGCGCCCCCGCGGTAGCGCCGAACCTCGCTCGGCTCCGTACCGAGGAAGGTGTAACGCGCCCACCGCTCGCCTCCCACCAGGGACTCCAGCAGGAACCCGAACGGCGGGCGGGAGAGCGCGGCGAACGCGGACACGGGGGTGAGCGTATCGGCCGAGAGCTCCCGCATCACCGGCACGACACCGCCCGCGGCAGCGAGCTCGCAGTAGCGCTCGAACGACGTGCTCCGCGTCATCGGGGGGCTGCCACTACGTAGCTGCCCGGCTCAGCGATCGTCCCGGTGACGGCGTCGGCGCCGTCGAACCCGGAGCCGCTGACCCGGCGCCACCGTCCAGGTGTGATCTCGAACCACAACGCGAGGGCGTTGGCGTACTCGGAGCGCGAGGCGTAGGTCGCGGAGTTGTCGGCCACGGCGAGGTCGCCATACAGGGCGAAAGAGAAGGTGACCGCGGGACGCGCCGACGTGAACTCCATGCCGTTGGGCGAGAGGACGAGCCCGTAGGCTCCCGAGCGCGGCTGTGCCGTGACCGCCACCGAATCGTCGGCCGCCACGGGCTGGTCATTCACGCTGCGGAGCGAGCCGCTCGGGAAGCGCAGCTCGACGTACAGCGTGTTGAAGGCATCGGCATGCAGCAGGCGGCGCACCGTCGTCGCGTTGTTCGGCACGAGGAAGCTGGACTGCGACACGGACGGTGTGCTCGCCTGCGTCGAAAGAACCAGCAACTCCTGCGTCGAGAGGGTGGTGTCCTCGACCGGACCCAGGTCGCTGCACGCGACCGCCCCGAGCAGCACGCTTGCCGCTGTCACCGGGCGCCATGATATTGCGCGGTGATGTCTCTTCTGCGCCTCGCCCTCGGCGTTCTCCTCGCGCTCACCCCCGTTCAGCTGCTGGCTCAGGAGTGGAACAGCCCGCAGACCGTCGCGCTCGTGGCGCGCGGGGTCGCGCGGCACACGCAACGACAGGCCGACAGTTCGCTCTTGGACTACCGAGTACGCGCGCATGGATTCGTCTTCTTTCTGGGACAGCTCGGTGAGGGGCTCGCGGAGCCACCGAGGCTGATCAAGTCTGACGAACTGGTGCTGGAAGTCTACTGGAAGGCTCCAGATCGCAGCAAGCAGCGAATCGTCGGCTGGCGGGACCGCAAGGACCTCCCGACCGACATCGAGTACCACCGGGACCACCTGGGGATTGTGCAGAACATGTTCGGTGCCCGCATCCGCATGGGCCACGGGGACGAGGTGCGGGACGTGCCGCACCCGCTGGCGCAGGAGGGCCCCGAG
This sequence comes from Gemmatimonadota bacterium, assembly GCA_039584455.1. Lineage (GTDB taxonomy): Bacteria > Gemmatimonadota > Gemmatimonadetes > Gemmatimonadales > GWC2-71-9 > WVYX01. The sequence goes on along the minus strand of JBDGXT010000101.1, from coordinate 3,102 downwards.
CTGTACGACTTCGCGCTCGCCGACTCGCTGTCGCTGCGCCTGCCCCAGCGAGAGGTGCGTGTGTACGAGGTGCTGGTCCGGCCCAGGGATTTTGCCGCGCCGCGCGTCGTGGGGAATCTCTACTTCGACATGGACACCGCGGAGCTGGTGTTCTTCCGCTTCAGCTTCACCCGCAACGCCTACCTGGACGACACCCTCGAGGACATCACGGTCGTGCTGGAGAACGGGCTGTGGGAGGGTCGCTACTGGCTGCCCCGTCGTCAGGAGATCGAGATCCGCCGGCGCACCAAGTTCCTGGACCTCCCGGCGCGGGGGATCATCCGCGGGCGCTGGGAGATCGAAGAGTACGAGTTCAATGTCGGACTGGAGGACGATCTGTTCCTGGGTCCGGAGATCGTGGCGGCGCCGGAGGCGGTGCGGGACACGTTCACGTGGGACGTGCCGCTCGACGCCGCCATCAAGGAGGTGGCGGGGCCGGTCATGACCTTCGATCTGGAAGAGGTGCGGGGACAGGTGACCGAGGTGGCGGGCGCGAACGTGCTCTCCGGCCTGGCCAGCAGCCGGCCCAGCGTCGGGGGCCTGTCCGACATCCTCCACTTCAATCGGGTGGAGGGCTTGGCGCCAGGGCTGGGTTGGGTGTTCCGGCCCGGGAGCAAGCGCACCGAGGTGCGGGTCTGGGGCGGCGTGGGGGTGAGCGACGGCGACCTCAAGGGGCGGCTCCGCGTCACCTACAGCACGGGCCGGTGGCGCGTAGGGGTGCTGGGCGCGCGCGTGCTCCGCGACGTGGGAGATGAGCTGATCATCTCCCCGGCGCTCAACTCCCTCATGGCCCAGGAAGTGGCGAAGGATTTCGGGGACTACTACCTGTCGGACCGGGCGTTCGTGACGGTGCGGCGCGGTTTTGGAACGAGGGGGGGGGTCTCGGTCTCGGCCGGGGTCGAGCACACCACCAGCGTAGAGGTGAATGCCACGCCCGCCACCGGGGAGTTCCGTGAGAATCCCGCCCTGGGGACCGGCACCTACGGGGTGGGCGTGCTCAAGCTGGAGCGGGAGAGCGCGGAGCTCACGGTCCGTGGAGGGGTGAGCGGGGATGTCGCCCTCGAGGGGGGCGTCGGCGACAGCCTGGAGTACGCTCGGGTCCGAGCGGCCGGCCGGGCGCACGCCCCGCTCGGCGCGACGGCGCTGGTGGTGCGGGCCTGGGGTGGGTGGGGATCACCCGATCTGCCGCCGCACCGCTCCTTCGTGCTCGGGGGACGGGGTACCCTGGTGGGCGATCCGTTCCGGGCGTGGGGCGGGCGCTACGCCGTGTCCGGCAGCGTGGAGTGGCAGCTCCCGGTGCCGTTCCCGGCCGCTCCCCTGGGCCCCTTCGCCAATACGGGCAGGGAGATCGTGCTGGCGCCCTATGTGAGCCTCGGCTGGGCGGGCGGCACCATCGCGGGGATGCCGTGGCAGCCCTCCGTTGGGGTGCGGCCGGTGCTGGGGCTGGCCGTGGAGTGGTTCCACCGGTTCTTCCGGCTCGACATTGGGTGGAGTCCCCGGGCGGGCAATGTGGGGGTGGTGCTGGACGTGCGCCGCGACCTGTGGGGCATCCTGTGAGGTGCGTGACTCGCCGCACAGCCAGGAACTCCGCGGGCCAGTAGCCTGGTCCAGCGAACTTCCGGGCTCCCTGCGGGGTAGGGAGCGGGCCCGCTGGCGAAGGGAGCCGGCGGCGCATAACTTCCTCAAGTTAGGTCCCATCTCGTTGTCCGACATACGCTTCCGGGGGTGCTGCCGTTACGCTGTTCAAGGATGAGTGGCTGGCTCCGACGCTCGAAGAGCTAATTGGGACGGAGAAGCTCGATGAGATTCGTGAGAGCGAGCCCAAGCACGATTCCCTGTGGGAGTTGGTCGTCGGCGACGAGCTCGTTTCCGACGAGGCGCTGCTGAGTAGCCTCTCCACCCGCTTCCGTCTCAAGCTCGCCGACGTGTCACAGAGCGACCGCCAGGCCCGGGAGTTAGTGGCCGAGCAGGTGGCCCGGCGGTATCACATCCTGCCCATCAGGATCACGGACTCGTACCTCGAGGTGGCTACCGCCAACCCCTTCGATCTGGACTGCGAGAAGACCTTGGCCTTCGCTACGGGGCGCGAGGTGCGGATCCAGCTGGCCAGTCCCGGCAAGATCCGCGAGAAGATCGACGAGTTCTATCGGCCCGAAAACGTGATCGAGCAGCTGCTCGAGGGAATGGACACGGCGGAGTCGCAGATCACCACGCTGGAGGACGAGCAGGCGGATGCCGAGGACTTGACCATCTCGGCGGAGGAAGCGTCCCAGCGCCCGCCCGCGGGCCGCGGGGCTGCCGCTCATCTCCCGCATCAAGATCATCTCCGGACTGGACATCGCCGACCGGTTGCGGCCGCAGGACGGCCGCGCCCGGGTCGCGGTGAACGGGATCCCCGTGGACCTGCGTGTCTCGACCCTGCCGGCATCGCTGGGCGAGAAGGTGGTGGTGCGCGTCCTGGACACGTCGAAGACGGTCCTCTCGCTCGAGAAGCTCGGGCTCAATCCCACCGAGGCCGATCAGATCCGGGAGCTGCTCGAGTTCCGCGACGGGATCATCCTGTGCACCGGCCCCACCGGCTCGGGCAAGACCACGACCCTCTACTCTGCGATTCGCCACGTGCAGAGCGAAGGCGTGAACATCGTGACGGTGGAGGATCCGGTCGAGTATCGCATCCAGGGCATCGTGCAGGTGCAGGTGCACGAGAAGGCCGGTCTCACGTTCGCGGCGGCGCTCCGCTCCATCCTGCGGCAGGACCCGGACGTCGTGCTGGTGGGTGAGATCCGCGACAAGGAGACGGCGCAGATCGCCACGCAGGCGTCCCTGACGGGCCATCTGGTGCTCTCCACCCTGCACACCAACGACGCTCCCAATGCGGTCACCCGGCTCGTGGACATCGGGATGGAGCCGTACAAGATCTCCAGCGCGCTGCGCGGCGTGGTCGCCCAACGGTTGATGCGGCGGCTCTGCCCCACGTGCAAGGAGGTCTGGGTCGAGCAGATCCCGAAGAAACTGCAGCGCTGGATCCCGAGCGATACACCGGTGTTCCGCGGCGTGGGATGC
>JBDGXT010000100.1:0-8181 GCA_039584455.1 Gemmatimonadota bacterium | reverse complement strand
CGACTTCACGGGTGCGCCGGGCCAGCCCAACTACTACGGCCTCGTCCAGGGCGAAGCCAACGCCATCGAGCCGGGCAAGCGGATGCTCTCGGCCATGACGCCGTCCATCGTGCTGGATCCCGACGGCGAACTGATGATGGTGATCGGCACACCGGGCGGGCCCACCATCATCACGACCGTGACCCAGGTGATCTCCAACGTGGTGGATCACGGTATGACGCTGACCGAAGCGATCGCGGCGCCGCGCGTGCACCACCAGGCACTGCCCGATGAGATCTTCTACGAGAATGGAGGTCTGCGTCCCGACGTCGTGGCCGCCCTGGAGGCGTTGGGCCACACGATGAACGAACGCAGCGGCTACCGCGGGGAGGCGGCGGGGATCATCCGAACCGCGAGCGGATGGGTGGCGGTGGCCGACCCCCGCTCGGGTGGGGGCTCGGCGGGATTCTAGCCTGGCATCCCTTCGGGGCCGCGGGTAGTTTTACCGCGTCGCGCGCCGGTCGGCGACGGCACGTGCGCCGTGCGGCGACATCCATCCATCGAAGCGAAGTGCTCAACGAGGTAGGGTTTCCATGAACATCCAAGAGCTGTCATCCACCGCTCGAGCGATCGTCGCGCAGGGCAAGGGGATTCTCGCGGCCGACGAGAGCTTTCCGACCATCGCCAAGCGATTCAAGAAGATCAACACCGAATCCACCGAGGAGAACCGTCGCGCGTACCGCGAGCTCCTCTTCACCACGAAGGGCGCCGGCGAGTTCATCAGTGGCGTGATCCTGTTCGACGAGACCCTGCGGCAGAGCGCCACGGACGGCCGGCGGTTCGTGGACGTGCTGAAGCAGGAGGGCACCATTCCCGGGATCAAGGTGGACAAGGGCGCCAAGGCGCTGGCCAACTACCCCGGCGAGAAGATCACCGAGGGGCTCGATGGCCTGCGGGATCGCTGCAAGGAGTACTACGATCTGGGCGCGCGGTTCACCAAGTGGCGCGCCGTGATCGCCATCGGCGACGGCATTCCCACGCGCTTCTGTATCGACGCCAATGCCCACGCACTGGCGCGCTACGCGGCCCTATCCCAGGAGGCCGGATTGGTGCCGATCGTGGAGCCCGAAGTGCTGATGGACGGGTCCCACACTATCGAGGTGTGCGAGCACGTGACCGTGACCGCCCTCGAATCCCTCTACTTCCATCTCAAGGCGCACAAGGTCCAGCTCGAGGGCACGCTGTTGAAGCCGAACATGGTCCTCTCCGGCAAGGAGTGCCCCGTGCAGGCTGGCGTCGAGGAGGTAGCGGAAACCACGGTCGGCGCGCTGAAGAAGGGCGTGCCCGCGGCGGTTCCTGGCATCGTGTTCCTCTCGGGAGGGCAGAGTGCCGAGGAGGCCACGGCACACCTCAGCGCGATGAACGCGATGGGGAGCTTCCCGTGGGAGCTGAGCTTCTCCTACGGCCGAGCGCTGCAGGCGCCGCCCTTGGATACCTGGGCCGGCAAGGCGGAGAACGTGCCAGCGGCACAGCGAGCCTACTACAAGCGCGCCAAGCTCAACGGCGCGGCGCGGTACGGCAAGTACACGGCCGACATGGAGAGCACTGCGTAGTCGAGCCACCCACACCGGCCGCAGATCATGTGGTCCTCACCGCCGCTGATCGGCCCGGGAGGGGTCAGCGACAAGCTCGCCTGGGGCGCCGGGCTCGGCCTGCGCGTCATACTGATAGCACAGGCCGAGCTGCCCAACGGCTGGGGCGGGCGCCTCGCCATCGACGCCACCGGTCCCTTCAACGGCGAGCAGGCAAACTACGCCGTCACGCTGGGCCTGCACTACTCGTTCCGGTCGTTCGTGACCTGGGCGCGGGAGCAGCGGCGGGAGCGCCAGCCTCCTCGCAACCGGCCGACTCAGCGGGCCGAGGCGAGCTGAGTCGCGCGGGACCGGCTACGGGCTGAACCGCCGCGCCGCCCGCTCCCGCGCCTTGCCGGCCTCGACCTCACGATCGCGCGGTGACGCGCGCGTCACGAGGGAATCCAACAACGCGTGCACGACCTGCGAGACTTGGTCCACCGCTCGCGTGAACGCCTCCTCGTTGGCCCGCGACGGCTTGGTGAACCCACTCACCTTGCGCACGAACTGGAGCGAGGCGCCACGGATCTCCTCGTCACTGGCCGGCGGCTCGAAGTTGTACAGCGTCCTGATGTTCCGACACATCTCAGGCCCCCTCGACCAGAATCATCTCGCTGGTGGCCGACGCATGGCGCATCGCCTTCGCCGGCGCGTACTCGTCGGATTCCCACCACTCGCGCGCCCGCTCGACGCTGGGGAACTCGAGCACGACCAGCCGACCCGGCTCCCAACCGCCCTCGAGCGCTTCGACCGCCCCTCCACGCACCACGTAGCGGCCGTCGTATTGCCCCACCGTCGGCGCTGCGAGTTGCTTGTAGCGCTCGTATTGCACCGGATCGGTGATCTCGATGTCCACGATGATATAGGCAGGCATGAGCGGCGTTCCAGCGTTCAGGGTTGATGCGTGCGGGTTAGAGCCGCTCTCGCAGGAAATCCGGCGTGAATCCCTGCAGCCAGGCGGCCAGCAACGAGAAGTAGCCACTCATGAGCAGCACGCCCACGAACACCAACACCGCCCCGGAGAGCTTCGTGACGAGCGGGATGTACTGGCGGAACTTCTTGAACCAGTCGATGAACTTCTCCACCGCCACCGCGGCGATCAGGAAGGGTACGGCCAAGCCGAGCGAGTAGGCGAACAGGAGGAGCAGTCCCTGTCCGAGACTCGAGCTCACGCCGGTATACATGAGGATCGAGCCGAGGATCGGTCCTATGCACGGCGTCCACCCGGCGCCGAAGGCGATACCCACCAGGAAGGAGCCGAGATATCCCACCGGCTTGTCCTGCAGGTGCACGCGCCGCTCGCGGGCCAGCGCGCCGAGCCGGATCGCGCCGAGCAGATACAGCCCGAAGAAGACGATCAACAGTCCGCCGATCCGCTCCAGCCACACCTGGTTGTAGGTGAGGAACCGGCCCAGCTGCGTGGCGGACGCTCCCAACGCCAGGAAGATGACCGAGAAGCCGCTCACGAAGGCGAGCGCGTGCGAAAACGCCCGCCACCGTTTCTCGCCGAGCTCGTCCAGGGAGAGGCCGGTGATGAACGAGATGTAGCTCGGCACCAACGGCAGGACGCAGGGAGAGAGAAAGCTCAGCACGCCCGCGAAGAAGGCGACGAACACGCCGACGGACTCGGCTCCCATGGCTCAGCGGTTGAGGGCGTAGAACGCGATGAGCTTGTACACCAGCTTGGCGGCCAAGACGTCGGGGTGCACCAGGCCTGGCAGGGGCGCCAGCTCGACCACGTCGCACCCGACTACTCGCTTCTCCCGGAACACGCGCTCGAGCAGCTCGAGGGTGGGATACCACGCACCACCGCCCGGCTCCGGCGTGCCCGTCGCCGGCATGATCGCGGGATCGAGATAGTCGACGTCGAAGGTGAGGTAGACGTCATCGGTGAGCGATTCGAGGACCCGGTCGATCCACCCTTCGGCCCCCAACTCGTGGCCGAAGACGATCGGGATGCCCCGGTCGCGGGCCAGCTCCCGTTCCTCCGCGGTGAGCGATCGAATCCCCACCGGCACGACCTTGGCCCGCCGGTGCACCCGGTGCATCACGCAGGCGTGGGAGTACGGTGTCCCCTCATACTCGCTGCGCAGGTCCGTGTGGGCGTCGAGCTGGAGCACCGAGAGTTCGTCGGCCATGCGATCGACGTGCGCGAGAATAGGCGGACTCGAGAGGCTGTGCTCTCCACCCACCATGATCACGAACTTGCCCGCCTCGAGCAGCGCGTCCATGGCCCGGCGCAGCTCCTTGAGGGCTTCCTCCGGTCCGGTGCCCGGCAGCACCAGCTCCGGTAGGGTGTAGATCCCCACCGTGTACGGCTCGACATCCAGCTCGTGATCGTAGGTCTCGAGGAAACGCGAGGCGTGCAACAGCTGACGCGGCCCGAAGCGCGTCCCACCCATGAAGGAAACCGTGGCCTCATAGGGAACCGGGAGCAGCACGACGGGGCACTCCGCGAAGCTGAGCCCCTCATCGGACATGCCGAGGTACGACTCTCCCGGCGCCCACGGCAGATCCGCCAGTGCCGCCGGCAGATCGGCCGGTGCACCGCGGTCACGGAACTCGTTCACCCGCAGAACACCACGGCGCTCACGACGGTCGCCCACCGCCCATCATCCTGCGCCTCCGCGCTACAGCTCATGTTCATCGAGTCGACGATCTCGCCGGAGACCCGCCACTGTTCCTTGCGCTCGTCCCACGCCACGTCGGGGTTGAACGGCACGCCCAGCACGGTCGCCAGCATGCTCGCCGCCAGATCCTCGGCGTAATCGCCGGCCGGCTCCTTGCGCTGTCCGAAGGCATGGTGCTCGGAGATGTAGCCGTGATGGTTGGGATCGGCTGGGATGGCCAGGCCGATGGCCGCCGTCGCCAGGCGCGACGGCTCGTTGGTGGACGCCTCGGCAACCACCGCGAAAACCACCTGCCCGGGGATCAGGTCCTTCACGCCGGTCTCACGCGAGATGAGCTCGCAGTGGGGCGGCCAGATGGAGCTCACCCGCACGAGATTGTACTGGGCGATGTGCGCCTCGCGGAGTGCCTCCTCGAAGCTGGTGAGCTTCTCCCTATGTCGGCCCACACCCTTGGTGAGAAAGGCCTTGGTGGGCACGAACATGCGTGAGTCGATCACGGTCCCGTGTCCTCCCCGTGAGAGGAATCCTCATCGGGCGCGGGCACCGCCGCTGCCGGCGGGTACCACTCCTCCGGTGCTACCTGGATCGGAGGCTCGCTCTCACCCGCCCGCTCCTGGACGCCGGCGATGACCTCGTGCAGCACGGTCTCGGGGCTCTGCCCGACCTCTTCCACCGAGACCCTGCCCTGCCCGCGTTCCCGCCCCCGCACGACCAGCACGTAGCTCGCGGTGAAGATACGTCGCCGATCGTCATCCGCGCGACAGGAGATCACGGCGGTGCCCCATTCCCGTCCCTCGCCTCTCACGGGCGCGAACAGCCAGATCTCCTCGACGTCGGTCGGGGAGACCGACTCGGCGAGCGACTGTGCGACGCGCCGCCACCCCATCCCGTAGACCGGAGACCGGGCGGACCGCGACGGTGGGTTAGCACCCATCGTGTTTGGCAATTGCGTGACAGTGCTGCACGGCTGGCTCACTCACGTAGTCAACGAGCGGAGGCAAGATACCGGCGGGTCTCGGGCCATTCAAGCGGAGGCTGCGGTCGGCGCCTCACAGCAGCGAGAGGGGATCGCGATCGAGCACCACGCGGATCGGCCCTCGACCGGCGTGCGGCGCGCGCTGCGCCGCGAACCGCGCGACGCGCCCCAACCAGCGACGGTCCTCGGCCCTGAGCACCAGGTGCCAGCGCCACCGCCCCTTAATGCGGGCGAGCGGTGCGGGCGCGGGCCCGACCACCTCCACCAGCCCCTCCGCCCGCGCCGCGATCAGCCCGCGCAGCCAATCGGTAACCTCCACCGCCGCCTGTGCCACGCGTTGCTCCTCGGTGCCGCTCACGATGACGTTGACCAACCCCACGTGCGGGGGATACGGCGGAGCCGCCCGCATCGTGAGCTCTCTGGACGCAAACGCCTCGAAGTCGTGCCGGGCGGCCGCCGCCAGCGCGTAGTGCTGTGGCGTGTGGGTCTGCACCAGCACCCGTCCCCCTTTGGGCCCCCGGCCGGCGCGACCGGCCACCTGCGCAACGAGCTGGAACGTCCGCTCCGCAGCGCGAAAATCGGGCAGATGCAATCCGGTGTCCGCATCCACCACGCCCACCAGCGTTACCCCCGGGAAGTCGAGCCCCTTGGCGATCATCTGGGTGCCGAGGAGGACGTCGATCTCGCGGCGCGCAACCGCGTCGAGAATCCGCCGATGGGACCACTTCCCCGACGTCGTGTCGGCATCCATCCGCGCGAGCCGCGCCTCCGAGTAGCGCTCCGCCAACCAGCGCTCCAGCAGCTGGGTGCCCACGCCGCGATCGCGCTGTGCCTCCCCGCCACACTGGGGGCACGCCTGCGGGGTGGGCTCGTCATGGCCACAGTAGTGACAGCGCAGCCGCGCCGGCGCGCGATGCACCGTGAGAGAGATGCTGCAAGCGGGACATTCCCACACGTGACCACAGCCGTGGCACTGCAGGAAGTGGGCGAAGCCGCGTCGGTTGAGCAGCAGCAGGACCTGGTCGCCCGCCCGCAGGGCCGCCTCGACCGCGTCGTCCAGCGCCCGCGACCACGGCACCGCCCGAGCCTCCTGCACACGAGGTTCCGTGCGCATGTCGACGAGGTGCACCGGTGGGAGGGGTTGCTGGGTGACGCGAGCCGGCAGCGTCACGACTGGACGGCTCTCACGCGCCGCCCACGTGTCGAGCGAGGGCGTGGCGCTGCCCAGCACGACCCAGGCACCTTCGATGGTGGCACGGCGCAGCGCCGCGTCCCGAGCGTGATACCGCGGCAGCTCGCCCTGCTTGTAGCTGGGGTCGTGCTCTTCGTCCACGATCACGGCTGCCAGGTCGCGTACCGGTGCGAACACCGCCGAACGCGCTCCCACGGCGACGCGGCGGTGGCCGGCCGCCAGGGCACGCCACGCGTCAACCCGCTCGCCGTCGGACAGGCCGCTATGCAGCACGGCGACCGTGTCCCCGAACACCCCACGCACGCGGGCGATGGTCTGGGGCGTGAGGGCGATCTCGGGCACCAGAACGATCACGCTGCGACCGGCCTCGACGTCAGGTCGCAGCGCCTCGAGGTATACCAGGGTCTTGCCGCTGCCGGTGACGCCGAACAGGGTGAGGGCTCCACCTGGCGGGAGGGCGCGCACGGCCGCGACCGCCTCACCCTGCGCCGGGGTGAGCTCCGCCGGCGGCTCGGCCGTCAGGTCTGCAAACGGATCACGCAGCTGCTCGCGGTCCTCGAAGCGGGCGACCCCCCGCTCCACCATTCCCTTGAGCACCGCGGGTGAGAAGCCGAGCCCGTCTCTGAGATGCCCGACCGTCGCCTCACCTCCCAGTGCGTCCACCGCCTCGTACGCCGCCCGCTGCCGCGCGGCGCGGCCGAACACCTGCTCCCGCTCGAGCAGCGTGGGAAGCATGCTCGCGAGCGTGAGAATCCGCTCCGTGCGCGCCGCAGGTCCCAGGTCAGGTGGTTCGGTCTCCAGCCGGACGGCCCCCGCCCGTGCGAGGCGCTGGAGGGGCTCCCACACCGATCGCTTCAGCTTCCGGGCAAGCGCCGAGGCCGTGGCGCGCCCGCCTGCTCGTTCCAGCGCATCGAACACGTCCCGGCTGGTGCCGCCGGGCGCGGCCGTCGGATCGCCGACCTCTGCCACCAGTCGGGACGCGCCCCACAGCGCGGCGGGAAGCATCGCCTTGAGCGCGAGCCCGATGGGCGCAGCGTAGTACCGCGCGATCCACTGCGCGAGCTCGAGCAGGGCGTCCGGCACGAGCGCCTCGGCATCGGGAGCGAGCAGGACCGACTTCAGCTCCTCGGCTGTCTCGTCGCCCACGTCGAGCACCAGCCCGACCATCTCCCGGCTGCGCACCGGGACGACGACACGGGCGCCGCGCTGCACCCGATCGGCGAGACCGGGGGGAATCGCATAGGTGTACGGCTTGGAGCTGGGAAGGGGGAGCGCGACCGAGCAGGTCGTGGGAATCATGTGTGCGGCCAGCGCGTTCCCTTGATGATCGAGAGGCCCAGCACGCGCTTCACGGCGAGCCGGCGCAGCGTGCGGAACTCAGGACCTATCACGGCGCGCACGCCAGTCCATCGCGCTGCCCGCCACCCCCGCACGACGAGCCCCAGCCAGCCGTACGAAATCCAGCCGCCATCCTGGGCCGCATCCTCCACACTCAGCTCGACGACGCCCGCATCTCGGAAGAAGCTCTTCCACTCCACCAGGAGCTGCGGCTTGAGCCCGAGTGCCTCGAGCTGCTGCGCGTCCGCCGGATCGGGCGTGCTGAGCCACGAAGGCACCACGGCCATCACCGTACTCATGGGACGCGCCACCCTGCCCGCTTCCTTCAGCACCGCCCCTCCGTCGGCGCGCGCGAGGTGGAGGTCGTTCACGATCGTGACGTCGAAGACCTGGTCCTCGTGGGGAAGGTCATCCGGCTCGGCGGTCTGGAACGTG
>JBDGXT010000381.1:0-3535 GCA_039584455.1 Gemmatimonadota bacterium | reverse complement strand
GTCTCCTGCTGCACCGCCACGACCCGGGTGAGCGTCACGTTCCCGACCAACAAGAGCACCACGATGAGGCTCATCCCCAGCGCAATCTCGTAGCTGATCATCTGCGCCGAGGAGCGCAGCCCGCCGAGGAAGGCGTACTTGTTGGCCTGCGACCAGCCTGCGATCACGATGCCGTATACCGCGAGGCTGGAGATGGCCAGGATGAACAGGAAGCCGATGGAGATGTCAGCCACGATCATCGGCATGGGACCGTCGAACAGGAAGCGGCCCAGTAGCGGCAGCGTGAAATCGAACGAGAGGGGGAACGGCGCCGCAAACGGGATCACCGCAAACAGGAGCAGCGACGGCACGAACGAGATGGCGGGCGCGAGGAGGAACAGCAGCTGGTCGGCCTGCCCGGGGAGCGTCTCCTCCTTTACGAAGTTCTTGAGACCGTCCGCCATCGGCTGCAGCAGGCCGGCCGGTCCGACCCGATTGGGCCCCCGGCGGTTCTGAATCCAGCCCGCCACGCGCCGCTCCAGCCAGGTCACGAACGCCACACCCAACAGCAGCACGCCGAATGCCGCCACCAGCTTCACGAGCCCGACGAGGATGAACCCCTTCAGCTCTGGCGTCACCGCGACACCTCCACAGGACTCCCCCTCCCCAGCACCGTGCCCCGATAGCCGAGGCCGGTGTATGTCAGCCCCTCGAAGGCCGACTCGTTCGCCGCCAGCTGCGCGAACGCCTCGGCGGCGCTCCCCAGCGGCTCGCCGCGATCGAGCTCGGCCAGCAGCTCACCCAGAATCCACCACGCCGGCCGGGCCATCCCCGGTGCGGCCTTGGCCTGGAGGTAGCGCTGTACCCGGCGATCGCGATTGACGAACGTGCCGTCCTCCTCGGCCACGTTGGTGGTGGGCAGCACGACGCGCGCGGCACGCGCCGCCTCCGGCAGGGCCGTGCCGAGGTAGATCACGTTGCCGGCGCGCTCGAGCACGTCGGCGGCCACGCCGTCGAGCGCCTCGTCCAGCACGATCACGAGCGACGCGTCGGCGATCGCCGTCACCGCGTCGTCGAATCCCTCCCGGTAACCCAGCAGCGTCGCCCCGGTCACGTTCGGCGCGCGCTCCTCGCGCAGCGCGAGGTCCGGCACCCCGGCCAGCGGCGTCTCGCCCGCCACGCGCTCGACGCGGAAGCCTCCCGTGGTCTCGAACCCTGCCACTACCTGTTGCAGCAGGTAGAGCGCCTCGTTCGACGCGCCGGGCGACACCAGCGCCACGGCCTTGCCGCCGGCGCCCTTCACGATCTGGGCCGCACGCGCCAGCGCGTGATCCCAGTCCACGGCCATGTGCTCGCCGTTCTCCGCCACCAGCGGCGCCTCGATCCGGTCGCCCCGGTTCATCCAGCGGTAGTCGGCCCGACCATGATCGCACAGGAAGTAGCGGTTGACCTCCAGGTTGGGCCGCGGCTTGAGCCGCACCACCGCGTTGTCGCGGGTCTCGATCTCCACGTTGCAGCCCTGCGAGCAGCCGGTGCAGATGCCGGCGGTCTTGTCCAGCTCCCAAGCGCGCGCCTTGTGGAGGAAGTCCTTCGACAACAGGGAGCCCACGGGACAGAGGTCCACCACGGTTGCCGGCCCAGGGATGGTCGAGCTCGCGGTCGGGGTGGACACCGATGAAGGCACGCTCGCCCCGCTCGCTCACGTTGATGATCGGCTCGTCGGCGACGTGATCCATGAAGCGTACGCACCGCGTGCACAGGATGCAGCGGTTCGGCACGTAGAGGATGTCGCCCCCGAAGTCCTCCACCGGGTTGAACCGCTTAGCGTAGGTCGGCGTGTACCGAGTGCGAGCCTGCCCCTCCTGGAACACGTAGTCCTGGAGCTCACACTCGCCGGCCTGATCGCAGATGGGGCAGTCCAGCGGGTGGTTGATCAGTAGGAACTCGAGCACGCCCTCACGGGCCTTCTTCGCCTGCTCGGTGTAGACACGGACCGTCTGGCCCTCGGCGACCGGCGTGGCACAGGAGATGGCCAGCTTCGGCATCCCCTCGACCTCGACGAGGCACATGCGGCACACACCGGCAACGGGCAGCCCGGGATGATAGCAGTAATGTGGGATCAGCACGCCCGCCTGCTTCGCCGCCTCGATGATCATCGTCCCTTTGGGAACGCTGACCTCGACGCCCTCGATCGTCAGAGTGACCAGTGCTTGTTCTGCCATCTCTGCCATCCGTCTCACACTGCGGCCAACAGCGGGCGCCGCGCGCCCGTGATGTACGCCTCGAACTCGTTCCGGAACTTCTCGATGGCGCTCATCACCACCACCGCACAGGAATCGCTCAACACGCAGATGGTCTTACCCGTCATCTGCTCGCCGACGTCCATCAACAGGTCGAGATCCTTCGCCTCGCCCTCACCGGCGAGGATCTTCTGGAGAATGCGCACCGTCCACCCCGTGCCCTCACGGCACTGCGTGCACTGGGCGCACGACTCGTGGGCGTAGAAGCGGCAGGTGCGCATTGTCTGATAGACCATGTCGGCCGTCTCGTCGAACACGAACACGCCGCCCGAGCCCAACATCGTGCCGGCCTCGATACAGCCCTCGTAATCGAGCAGGCAGCCCTCGGCCTCCTCCCGATTGAGGTAGGGCACCGAGGAACCGCCGGGCACGACCGCCTTCATGGCTCCGCTGTGCACCCCACCGCACAGATCGTAGACCAGGTCCCTCAGCGGGAACCCCATCTCCACCTCGTAGTTGCCGGGCTTGTTCACCTGGCCGGAGACGCTGAGGAGCTTGGTGCCGGTGCTCTTCGGGTTGGAGAGGCTCAGTGACTTGTACCACTGAGCGCCCCGCTCCATGATGTGCTTGACGGCCGTCAGCGTTTCTACGTTGTTGATCGTGGTCGGCCGACCGAACACGCCATAGGCCGCCGGAAAGGGCGGCCGGATGCGCGGATTGCCGCGCCGGCCCTCGATGGAGTTCATCAGGGCCGTCTCTTCGCCGCAGATGTACGCCCCCGCCCCGCGGTGGATGTACATGTCGAGCTGCTTCCCGGTCCCCATCGCGTTCTTGCCCAAGACGCCCTTGGCGTAGGCTTCGTCCAGGGCCTGCTGCATGATCGCGATGGGTTCGGTGAACTCCCCGCGGATATAGACGTAGGAGGTCTGGGCCTGGATCGCGTGAGCGGTGATGGCGGACCCCTCGATGAGCGCGTGGGGCGTCCACCGCATGATCTCCCGGTCCTTGAAGGTGCCCGGCTCCGACTCGTCGGCGTTCACGCAGAGGTAGTGGGGCCCCTTCTTCTCCTTGGGCATGAAGCCCCATTTCACTCCGGCGGGGAATCCCGCCCCCCCACGGCCGCGCAGTCCGGACTCCTTGACCTCCGCGATAACGGCCGCCGGCTCCATCCCCAGCGCCTGCTCCAGCGTCCCGTACCCACCGCGCTTTACCCACCCATCGTAGGTGCGGGCGTCGGGATCGCCGAAGTGCTCGCTGAGGACGAGCGTTTCCTTGGGATGGGGCTTATGCGGGTAGCCCATGGTCCCCTCTTCCCC
>JBDGXT010000099.1:0-6511 GCA_039584455.1 Gemmatimonadota bacterium | reverse complement strand
CCTGCTGGCGGTGATCGAGATCCTCGAGGAAATCACCGGCACGCTGCATATCGTCGACATCCTGCAGGGTATTACCCGCAAGCTGGGCGAGACGTTCGGGCTCGACCGCTGCTCCATCTACCTGGCGGAGCACGGCGAGCGGACCGCCCGCCTCGTCGCCTCGTACGAGGACCCCTCGATCCGCAACTACGTGGTGGACCTGGACCGCTACCCGGAGGTGCGGCAGGCACTGGAATCGGGCGAGACCGTGTTCATCCCCGATGCCCAGGGCCACCCCGACCTCAAGCACATCCACGGGCTGCTGGAGACGCGGCGGGTCAAGGCCATTACCGTCGTGCCCATCTCGTGGAGGGGCGCGCCCGTGGGCGCCATTTTCCTCCGTACCTTCCGCGACGGCCCCGGCTTCTCCGAAGCCGACGTCCGCTTCATCCAGGTAATCGCCAGCCTGGTGGCGAAGGCGCTGCGAAACGCACATCGCTACGAGCAGCTCCTCAAGCAGGCCGACCAGCCCGAGTCGGCCCGCCGGGACGATCTGCGTCGCGCCGTGTTCGTCAGCTTTCTGGCACGGCTGTTCGACGCGTACACCGGACGAGACGACGCCGCCGAGCGGCTCCTGTCCAAGGCAGCCGGCGAGGAGCTCGAGCGGCTCGTGGAGATCGCTATGGCGGTGTTCGCCGAGGAGGCAAAGGGCACCTGACGCTCTTGCGCGTCCTCACCTGGGCGCCCTAAGTTGCGACGTCCTCAATCAGCCGAACGACAATGACGCCAGCGCAGTACCAGAGCGGGGTCGTCGGTATCGGTGTCAAAGCCCTGCACACGACGCGCAGGGCGCTCATCGACGACCTCGGCGAGGCCGGCGAAGCCCGCCTGCAAGAGATCGGCTACGCGGCCGGCGAAGAGGTGTACCACTCCTTCTGCGATTGGCTGCCGCAGTACACCGGCGTGTCGGATCCGGGGGAGTTGGACGCCGAAACGCTGGGCGAGGTGTTGTCGGAG
Source organism: Gemmatimonadota bacterium (assembly GCA_039584455.1). Lineage (GTDB taxonomy): Bacteria > Gemmatimonadota > Gemmatimonadetes > Gemmatimonadales > GWC2-71-9 > WVYX01. The sequence goes on along the minus strand of JBDGXT010000099.1, from coordinate 5,515 downwards.
TTCTTCAGCGCGCTGGGCTGGGGCTCGGTGTCAGTGGAACGGGTCGGCGACTCCGGTCTCGAAGTCACATCCGAGAACTGGGCCGAGGCGGATCCCGAGACCCAGGCGGAGTACCCCTCCTGCTATTTCACGACGGGTCTGCTGGCCAGCTTCCTCACGTGTCTCGCCGGGGGAAACGCGTTCGCCATCATGGAGCTCGAGTGCCGTTCCCAGGGTGATGCCGGATGCAAGTTCCTGGCTGGGTCGCCGGAGACGCTGGATGCCGTGTATGAGGCGCTGAGCGAAGAGCGAGACTACCGCACGATCCTCGGAGCGTAGGCGCCGCTCCGGTCAATCCTCCTCTTCGAACTGCTCGAGCTTGGCCGCGTAATCGGGACGCATGGTCAGCGTCCCATCGATAATTACTTCCCGGTCCCACGGAAGAATGATGAAGCTCTCCGTCGCGAGCGCGTGGTAGTCGGGCTCGTACGGTCCCGTCTTGAAGGAGACGGCGGTCCGTACCTCGGCGGGATGGTGCTGGCGCACGGCCGACAGGGCGACCTTCAGCGTGTCACCGGAGTCACAGGTCTCGTCCACGATCAGCACGCGGCAGCCCCTGACCTCGGGGGGCGGGCCCGTGACGAGCGTCGGACGGCGTGCCGCCTGGCGCCGCGTAATGGACATAGCGGCGAAGTCGCGCTGCAGGATGGAGGCCACGACGGCGCCCGGGAGGACCCCCGCCTTGGCGATCCCCAGAATCAGGTCGGGCTCGTAGTCGCGGGCAATGCGCAGGGCCAACGCCCGGCACAGCTCGCCGAAAAACGTCCAGTCGATCTCGAGGACGTCGCGGGGATCTTCCGAGAACATTGCGTCGTGCATGGACTTGGGATAGTACCCCGGCCACCTGGAGGCGTCTAGGCGTCTCCGTCCCCCGGCATTATCTTCCCGCTCGAATGGGTTTCTGGAAACGCCTCTTCGGGCGGCGTCGCGACGCAGCCCTCAAGCCTCAGCGGCTCGACTACCTGAATGAGGCCCTGGCTCTCGAGCGCCAGGGCGACTACGATGCCGCCCTCACCTCCTATCGTCTGGCGCTGCGCGACCACCCGACCGACGCCCGGGTACTGCAGAACATGGCGATCGCGTACACCAAGACCAACCGCACCGACGAGGCGATCCGTCATTACCGGCGCGCCCTCGAGGTGGACGTCGAGTTGCCGGGCGCCCACTACGGTCTCGCCTTTCTGCTGATGCGCCGCGGCGAGACCGAGACGGCCGTCCAACACCTGCGCTTCTTCCTGCAGCGCCCCCCGCGCGGCGCAGATGCGGACAAGTGGGTGGAACACGCGCAGCAGGCGCTCGCTGAGCTCGACCAGGAGGTCCTCTGAGGCGCTGGCCGGCGCTCGCCCTGCTCACGCTCGCCTGCGGCAACCTGGCTGGCGGAGACCTCGACAGGACCATCGCGATCGACATTCTCGGCTCCCTCACGCCGGAAGTGGAAGAGGGCGACAGCCTCCAGCTCCAGGCCCGCGCGGTGGACGCCCGCGGCGACAGCATCCCCGATGCCGTCATTGTCTGGGCGATCGTGGATACCGGCGATGTGGGGTTCACCGTCGACTCCTCCACCGGATGGGTCGTGGCCTCGCACCCGGGAACGGGGCGGGTCGTGGCACGGACACGGGACATTCGCTCGGGCGCCCTGCAGGTCACGGTGCTGCCCGCGCCCGACAGTCTGGCGGCCACCTCGGAGCTGCGGCTCACCGTGGAATCCGGCGCCAGTGCCTCGTCGTCGCTCGAGGTCATCGTCCTCGACACGACGACCGAGCCGGGCACCGAACTCGCGCTTCCCGAGAAGGCGGTGCATTTTCTCGTGGTCGAGCCGCCGTCCGGGAGCCCGGAGCTGCAGGGCTTCTTTCTGGCCACGACCGATACGGTCCCGGGCACCGATCCGTTCCGTCTCGAGGCGGTGACCGATCAGGAGGGTCTGGCACGCGCCGTGGTGCGGCGCGTGAGCGGCTCGACCCAACCGGAGTCCACTGTGGTACACGCCGTCGCCCTGACGGCGGTAGGCGACACCACGGCTGGATCCCCGGTGCAGTTTGTGGTCCTGTTCGAGAACGACTGAGCCATCGATGTGACCCGGGCCGGAGGAGTACCGTGAACGCCCCTGACACCCTCACCAAGCTCTTCTTCAATGCCGTGGATCGCTTCAGCAGCAAGCAAGCCGCGCTGCGTTACAAGGAGGGCGGCAGTTGGAAGGACATCACGCATCAGGAGCTGGCGCGGCAGGTGAAGCACGCCGCGCTCGGGCTCATGGAGCTCGGCATCCAGCCCGGGGATCGCGTCGCCATCCTGTCGGAGAATCGCCCCGAGTGGGCCATGGCTGACTTCGCCTGCCTGACCGCCCGCTGCGCCGACGTGTCGATCTATCCCACGCTCCCGGCGCCCCAGGTCGCGTACCTCCTGGCCGACTCGGGCGCCCGTGCCGTCTTCGTGGAAGACGCGGACCAGCACGACAAGGTGGCGGCCATCCGCAGCGAGGTTCCCGGCCTGGAGCACGTAATCGTATTCGATGCCCAAGAGGGAATGGAGGGTCCGGGGCTGCTCAGCTTCCAGGAGCTGTTGCAGCGGGGAGCGGCCGCCGAGGACCGGTACCCGACCTATCACGAGGACGCCTTGGCGGTGGACCGGGATGATCTCGCGACCCTGATCTACACATCGGGCACGACGGGACCGCCGAAAGGCGTGATGCTAACGCACTACAACTTCTGCTCCAACGTCGTCGCCGCCCTCAAGGTGCTCTTCATCGGCCCGGAGGACTCGTGCCTCTCCCTGCTTCCGCTGTCGCACAGCTTCGAGCGGATGGCCGGGCACTACGTGATGTTCCACTGCGGCACGACCATCAACTATGCCGAGAGCGTCGAGCAGGTTCCGGCCAACCTCCAGGAGATCAAGCCGACGGTTGTGCTCTCCGTGCCGCGCCTGTTCGAGAAGATCTACGCACGGGTGCTGGAGAACGCGATGGCGGGTGGCGCCGCGAAGCGGCGCATCTTCTTCTGGGCGCGGCGCAACGCCGAGCGGTGGGCCGACCTCCGGCAGGCCGAGCAACCCATTCCCGCGTGGCTCGCCTTCAAGACGAAGATCGGCGACAAGCTCGTCTTCTCGAAGCTGCGGGCGCGCACGGGCGGGCGGATTCGGTTCTTCGGCTCCGGGGGCGCGCCGCTGAGCCCAGAGATCGCCAAGTTCTTCTACTCGGCCGGCATCACCATCGTCGAGGGGTACGGCCTCAGTGAGACGTCGCCCATTCTTGCCCTCAACCCGCTGGACGGGGTGCGGATCGGCACGGTGGGACCGCCGATCCCCGGCGTTGAGCTGAAGATCGCGGCCGACGGGGAGATTCTCGCGCGCGGCCCCAACATCATGAAGGGCTACTTCAACAAGCCGGCGGAGACGCAGGAAGCCATCGACGCCGACGGCTGGTTCCACACCGGCGACATCGGTGAGTTCGACGCGAAAGGGTACCTCAAGATCACGGATCGGAAGAAGGACTTGATCGTGACGGCGGGCGGCAAGAAGGTGGCGCCGCAGCCCATCGAGAACATGATCAAGACGAACCAGTTCGTGTTGAATGCGGTGATGATCGGCGACAAGCGCAAGTTCCCGGCGTTGCTGGTCGTGCCCGACCTCGACGCCTTGAAGAAGTGGGGGGCGGAGCGCGGCCTGACGTTCGGGTCCACATCGGACTTCCTCGGGCAGGCCGACGTGATGGCCAAGGTCGAGCGGGAGGTAATGGGCAATCTGCGGGATCTGGCCAGCTTCGAGATGCCCAAGAAGATCACGCTGATCGAGGAAGACTTCACCATCGAGCGAGGCGAACTGACGCCGACGCTCAAAGTGAAACGCCGCGTCGTCGAAGACCGGTACAAAGCAAAGATCGACCAGATGTACGCGGATTAGGCTCCGCGCTCATCCGGCAGGCATCACCCGAATCCACTCCACGTTGACGTGCGGGGGTCGGGTGAGCGCGAAGAGCACCGCGTCGGCCACGTCGGTCGGCAGCAGCATCTCCGAGCGGCTGGGCACGTCGCTGCGCTCATCCGGATTGAGGGAATCCCACACCTTGGTGTCGGTGGCGCCCGGGGAGATGAGTGTGCTGCGAATCCCGCTCCCGCGTAACTCCTCCGCCATGATTTCATGCAGCCCGCGAGCACCGTACTTGCTCGCACCGTACGCGGCGTTGCCGGCGTAGGGTCGGTGGTCCACGACACTGCCGATCGTGACGACATGGGCCGTTCCGTCGCGTGCCAGGCGCGGAAGCACCTCCCGCAGCACGAGGAACGGGCCATACAGATTCACATCGACTTGTAGCGCGAATTCCTCGGGCGTGGTGTCGGCGAGCGGCTTGAGCAGGAAGGCACCGGCGTTATTGACTACGATGTGCGGCACCCCGAAGGCGGCCACGACCTGCTCGACCGCGTGCCGCACGTCGCCCTCCTGCGTGACGTCGCATGGCACTTCGCACCGCGTGTCGGTGCGACTGTCGACGAGACTGCGGGCGAGGCATGCGACCCGAGCGCCAGCCTCCTCCAACCGGTCCGCGATGACCCGACCGATGCCGCGGCTCGCACCGGTGACGACAGCGACCTTCCCCGCCAGGCTGCTCACTCGAGCCAGCTGCCCCCGTGGGCCAGCCGCAGGAACTCGTCTCGGGTCGTGCCGTCGAGGAAGTTGCCCCGCAGCGCGCTCGTCACCGTCTTGGAGTTCTGCTTCTCGACACCCCGCATCATCATGCAGAGGTGGTACGCCTCGATCACGACTCCCACACCGTGCGGCTGCAGCACGCGCATCAGAGCGTCCGCCACCTGATCGGTGAGCCGCTCCTGCACCTGCAGCCGCCGCGCGAACACGTCCACGATGCGCGGGATCTTGGACAACCCGATGATCCTGCCGTTCGGCAGGTACGCCACGTGCGCTTTGCCGAAGAATGGCAGCAGGTGGTGCTCACACATCGAGTAGATCTCGACGTCACGTACCAGGACCATGCTCTCGTGCGCCTCCTCGAAGACCGCACCGCGTACGAGATCATCCACCGATTCACCGTAGCCGCGCGTCAGCCAGCGGAGTGACGACTCCACTCTAGAGGGCGTGCGCACGAGCCCTTCTCGCTCCGGATCCTCGCCCAGGAGCTGCAACATGCGGTGCACCAGCGGCTGCATGCCCAGCTCCCGCGCCGCGCTGGGGATCGGCACGACCTTCGGCGCCTCGCCGGGAGGGTCGTCGTGTGCTGAATGCTGCTTGGCCACTACACTCTCCTCCTTCTGGGAGCCACACCGCCCAACTCCGCCAAGTGGCTCGGAGGCAGGCCCATCAAGCCGAATAATCTAGCAGGAGTTGGGTGCGTGGCGAGCCGTGGGCACGGCCGCACACTTAGCGACGTGACACCTCACTCACCACGCAGAGGTGCAAAAACGGGAACGAAGAGCATTATTGAAGCCCGAATCCACAAGAACCGCACCCGCGCCACGGCGTCTGCCTTCCC